>DASRYP010000301.1:0-5629 GCA_035687165.1 Actinoplanes sp.
AACCTGTCCTGGGGGGTTCGCGCGATGTCGACGGTCCGCAACTCGCCGGCCCAGCCGTACACGGCGCCGAAGAGCTGCTGGTGAAACTGCCGCAAATGGTGAAGGTCGTACGTGCCGGGGAGTGGCCGGACCGACAGGCGAAGCATCGCGGCCAGGCTGAGGTCGGCCTCGGCCTGACTCAGAACGCCGGCCGAGGTGATGCCGAGCTTGTTGACGAGAACGCCGCTGACATCGACATACGGGTCTTCGTCGATCACCCGGCGCGGTGGTAGGCCAGCAGCATCGCTTCCATCTGTCCGGCGGTGATGCGGCCCTGCGCGAACAGGCTGGCCAACTCGGTCGCCACGGACGACGGCTCCAGCCCCTCGGCCCGCAGCGATCCGATAGCGTCGTCGACTGCCTGGTCACGCTCGCTGCGGAGCTCGTCGTAGATCCGGACGGGCACCAGCACGCCGACGGCCCGGCGGTGAGCTCCGAGGAACACGGAGTCGCCGGAGCCCCGGCTGAATCCGGCAAGCAGGTCGGGAAGCTGCTTGCGGGCTTCCGCGACTCCGAGTACGTCCTGACGTGGCATGCCTCAATGGTACAAGAAGATGTACATCTTTTCGTGCCGTGCGGTTTCCCCGACAGCCTTGGATATTGGAGGCTGTGACGATGAGGATGTCGCTGCCGCGCCCCACCGATTGATCTTACGGCCCGGATGGGTACTTCGTCCTAGTTGTTCCCCACAAGGGCGGCGACTTCTCTCGATTGGCATCTGGAGGCGGCTCAGCGGCTTGGTGCTCGACCAGCAGGTGCTGGGGCTATGGAGAAACCGGCAAGTGCCGGTCTGGGTGTTGACGGAAGAAGACCGCTCTGCTAGAGATGTTGAGCTGCGACCCGGAGTGGCGTCCCAACTGAGCCCGCCGTTACCGCATCCTCCGGCAGGTATGGCCCAAGATTCGATGCGGTGGTCGTGAACCAAGGAGACCAAGGAGTCCAAGCCGGCCGCGATGTCGGACAGTTGCGAAGCATTGTGCCAGTGATTCTTGGTGGGAAATTGAGGATGTATCGCCTGGGCCCGAGCACTCCCGTGTCGAAGAACCACACCTGGCCCATGCGAACCTCACCTCGTGCGCACGCGGCTCGATAGGCGCGGAAATTGGCGGGGAACGCCCGTTTGAACTGTAGGGCGATGCCCTTACCCATGACGCCCACCGTATTTACGGTGAAGAATTTGTCAGGAGCCCTCGGCCCAGAATCGGCTCAGGCGGTTGACCGCCTCGTCCTTGGTCATGGCGGCCACCTCCGGTTCGGTCAGACCGACTCGATGGATGAGGAGGTGGACCAGCTCAAGAGGGAGGGATTCGGCAGGGGTTTCCGGGGCGCCACGGGCGGGTTTGACGCCGTCCTGGACGCAGTGCCAGAACTCGGCGGCCTTGACCTCCAGCTGGTCGCGCAAGATGTGAGTCCAGATGCTCGGCCCGTATGTGGTCCGGTCGACGGGATGGGAGATTCTGGTGCGCAGGATGCGAGCGTCCCTTAGACATAGCTCGTAGGTGATGTGGTGAGTGCCCGTTCGTCCGCGGGCGTCGCGGACGCGGTCCCAGCCCTCGGTCGCGCAGAACTCCTCGTGCAACTTGCGTGTCGGCTGGGGCCAGGTCATCGCCCAGTCCCGGTCAGCCAGTCGCGCAACTGATCGTCCTCACTGAGGCTGATCAGCTGCACCAAGCCCCAGTTGGCGGCGTGGTTGGGTGCATCGAGCAGGTGATCCTGCCAATCCTCGGCGTATTCGCGCAGGGCGACGATCATCTCATCGAGAGCTTCGTCGACCGTCGCGCCGTCGGCGGCCACGGGCAGGCTAGGAATGAAAATGGACCAGCCTCCGTCCTCGGCCACGATCTCGGCCTGCGAGGGTGTGACGGCCGAGAGGAAGTAGCGCAGCCGCTCCTGATCGACGAAAGCCGTCGTCCGCGAATCCCGCCGGACCGTCGCGACACGCCCACGCTCCGCCGCGTCGAGCAGAGCCTTCAGGTGGGTCCGGGCTTGGGTGTAGCTCTCGTAGTGAACCGCTGACATCGGATCATCTCCCTCTGTCTCAAGCCTCCCGCATGACCTTGAGTACGTCAAGTACTCGAAGTACGCTGCATCCAGGCGGGGATGATGCTCCCATTGTTGATCGTCGCGGACGCAGCAGCATGCGCTCGGCGGACCCACCCGAACGCTCTGACCGGCCCTTGCCAGCGAATACATGGGCGTCCCCTCAACGAACCCGCCCTGATCTTGGATGATGTAGCCATGGGTATGTCGCTACCGATCGCTCATGAAGCGAACGAACTTCTCAATCGGGATCCTTTGGCCCTGGTGGGGATGACTGTGGACCAGCAGATCCCACTGGAGAGGGCGTTCAGCTCGCCCGTTGCTCGGCAAGCAGCACGGGGCCCAGCCGGCCGGCTGGCGCGAGGCGGCCGACGGCTACGGCGTCGAGGGCTCGGACAAGTCAGTCGCCGACATCGTTGAGGATCAATCGCTGGGCCGGGTGCGCGCCTACAAGAAAGAAATGAAGGCGGCTGCCAAGGCCTGAGAAACGACGCAGCGACTTCGGCGTGAACGGGGACGATACGTACGCGATCGCCTCGTTTACCAGGCTGGTCCGGCAGGCACTGGGCGCACCGGCACGAACGGTGCGAGGATGGGGCCGTCGATCGGAGACCCCATCGTGAAGAAGCAGCCGGACCGGGCGGTTCTGATCACCGACGCCGCCCGCAGCCAGGACGATCAGTTCCGCAGCCGGCAGATCCGCTACGTGTCGATGATGAGCATCCGTGCCGCCTGCCTGGTGGTGGGCGCCTTCCTGATCAGCTTCCGGCCGCCGCTGCTCCCGCTGTGGCTGACCCTGTGCGCCGCGGGCATGGTGTTCCTGCCCTGGGCGGCCGTCTTGATCGCCAACGACCGCCCCGCGAAATCCAAGGCCGAGCGCGCGGCCGACGCCGTCGCCCGCGAGCCGAAACCCCAGGTCACGTTGCCTCAGCACACCCCCGAGGCGACCGAATACCTGACCATCGACCTCGAGCCGACCGAAGCCGGCGAGCACTGGATCCCCACCGACCACCGCAAAACCTGAGCAGACCCAACCACGGAAGTACGCCTCGTCGCCCCAGAGCCGACCGCGCTGTCCAGCGGCGGCTGCGGGTCTCCGCGTCCGAAGCCCGGAGGATCAGCGCACGCAGGTCAGGAGCGTGGTCGAGCCCCGATCGCGGAAACTGCTCTCGCGCCCAGGGCCGCACCCGCTTCCAGAGCTGGCTTCGGACTCCCACCCTCGCACCAGGACGCGAGCAAACCCGCCGCGAAGGCGTCGCCGGCTCCGGTGGGGTCCTTCATCGGCACCCGCTCGGGTGACACCGACTGCACGATGCCGTCGCGCGAGACCCAGGTCGCGCCGGCCGCGCCCTCCTTGACGACCACGTTGAGCGCGTATTCGCTCAGTCGCCGGGCCTGTGCCTCGGCCGGGCCCGCGCCGGCCAGCACGTCAGCCTCGTCGGCGTTGCAGAGCAGCAGGTCACAGCCGCGTACCCAGGTCAGGAAAGCTCGTGCACCGACCGAGCGCAACGGAGCGGCCGAGGCCGCGTCGACGCTGGTCGTGAGTCCGCGGTCGGCGGCGGCGGCCAGCGCCGCCAGGGCCGCCGGGCGCGAGCCGTCGTGCAGCAGGGGATAGCCCGAAAGGTGCAGGTGGCTGGCGCCGGCCGAGTCGATCGCCGGGCGCACGTCGGCCGGATCGAGCAGCAGGGCCGCGCCCCGGTCGGTGATCATCGTGCGTTCCTCGGGGGCGGCCAGCACGACGACGCTGCCGGTGGCCGCGCCCGGATGGGCACGCACCGCGCAGTGAACACCTGCCGCGATCAGCTCGGCCACCCGCTCGCGGCCGGCCGGGTCGTCACCGACTGCCGCGACCAACGTGACCGGACGTCCGGTGTGCGCCAGCCAGGCTGCCGTGTTCGCGCCCTGGCCACCGCCGCCCACCGTGATGGCGGCGGCGGTGTCCGAGCCGGGCTCGATCGTCCCGTCGTGCGCCACCAGGACATCGGTGACCAGGTCGCCGACGACGACGATCACGTGGCGCTGAAACCCAGCGGAGCCGTCGCGTCGGCGGCGGTCGCGACCGCGATCCGCGCGGCGAGCTCGGCGTTGCGCAGGATGATCCGCACGTTGACCTCGAGGCTCCGGCCGTGGGTGCTCTCGTGGAAGTAGCCCAGCAGGAACGGCGTGACCGCCTTGCCGGTGATCTTGTCGCGTTCCAGCAGGGCGAGCCCCTCGGTGAGCGTGCGGTCGTGCAGTTCCGGGTCGAGCTGTTCGTCGGTGGGGAGCGGGTTGGCCAGGATCAGCGCGCCGGCGCCCACGTTCTGGTCGGAGCGCGCCCGGATCACGTCGGCCACCTGCTCGGGCGAGTCGAGCGCCCAGTCGATGTCGAAGCCGCCGTCGGTGATGAAGAAGCCGGGGAAGCGCGTCGTACGGTAACCGGCGACGGCCACGCCCAGTGTCTCGAGCCGCTCGAGCGTGGCGCCCACGTCGAGGATCGACTTCACGCCGGCGCAGACCACGACGATCGGCGTGTTCGCGAGCGTGGTGAGGTCGGCCGATTCGTCGAAAGTGACGTTGGCCTCGCGGTGCACGCCGCCCAGGCCGCCCGTGGCGAACACGCCAATGCCCGCGGCGGCCGCGACCGCGCTGGTAGCAGCCACGGTGGTGGCGCCGTCGGCACGCCGCGCCGCGGCCACGGCGAGATCGCGGACCGAGAGTTTCGCCACGCCCTGCGCCAGCGCGAGCTGCTCGATCTGGCCGTCGTCGAGGCCGACGATCAGCTCGCCACCGATCATGCCGATCGTGGCCGGCACGGCACCCTGGTCCCGGACAGTCTGCTCGATCTGGTGCGCGACCCGCAGATTGTCCGGATGTGGCAGCCCGTGCGAGATGATCGTGCTCTCCAGCGCGACCAGCGGCCGGTTGTCCCAGCGGGCACGGGTCACATGCTCGCCGTATCGAATCCCGAAGTCAGTCACGACAGCTACCGTACGGCGCTTGATCGCCGCCTGACCAAAGACGGGTGGCCTGGTCGTTGGACCGGTCCGGTCCAAGGTGTCAGACTTGCGGGTTGGAGCTTGAGGACGAGCCGCTATGCCCGGGGGGACCGGCGGTTCGATGATCCCGTGAGAGTGAGTGAAGGGCAGATGTCGTGACCACGCAGATCCTGGAACGCCCGGAAACCAAGGACGCCGACACCGGGCCGGAGATGTTCCACTACGTGAGCAAGGAGAAGATCGCCGAGAGCGCGGTGATGGGCACTTTCGTCGTAGCGCTGTGCGGCGAGAAGTTCCCGGTGACGAAGTCGCCGAAGCCGGGCTCCCCGGTGTGCCCCCAGTGCAAGGAAATCTACGAATCGATGCAGCACTGATCGGTCGTTCGCCCCGAGGTGTCCGGTGACTAGTGGCGACTGGCTCCTCGGCGCCGATCTGATCGGCGTCGCGGTCTTCGCCGCCTCGGGCGCCTCGGCCGGAATCGCGAAACGGCTCGACCTCTTCGGGGTCGCCTTCGCCGGTTTCATCGCGGCGCTCGGTGGCGGGATCCTCCGTGACGTGATGATCGGATCGGTCCC
>DASRYP010000302.1:0-12827 GCA_035687165.1 Actinoplanes sp.
GTAGCTGCCATCGTGGCAGCGGTAGCGGTTGTCCAGGGAGGTGATGGGTGTGCCGTGCGTGAAGAGACCCGCAGTCTCCGCCGCGCTGCGCGCAACATCGTCAGGGTGCACGAAGTCGCCGTACGGCCGGCCCAGGAGATCCATCGCGGTGAAGCCGAACGTGCGCTCCCAGACCGGGTTGGTCCGTAGGAACCGGCCCTCGGAGTCGAAAATGCACAGCAGGTCGTTGGAATTGGTGAAGAAATGGTCGAGCTCTCTGGTCAGCCGTCGCTGTTGCGCGTCGGCCCGCTTGTCGTCGGTGAATTCGCTGTAGGTGACCACCAGCATCCGTATCCGCTCATCGGTGGAGCGCGCCGCGGTCACGGTGAACTCGACATCGGCGCGGGTCCCGTCGCGGCGCCGGATGACGATGTCGCCGCTGGCGTCCACGCCGGTCTCCAGGGTGGCGGCCAGTGTCGCCTGGCGCTTGGCGATGTCGTGGGGCAGCCACCACGGGTACGGGGGACGCGAGCCGACCGCCGCCGCGGCCGGAAATCCGGTGATCTCGGACCAGCGCGGGCTGACCTGCAAGACCGTGCCGTTCGCGTCGAGGGTCATGACGCCGTCGCGCAGGGAATGCAGCACTGTCCGGCCGAGATCCTGTTCCTCGCGCAACTCGGTGATCAGACGTTCCCGTTCGGTGTCAGCCTGTTCGAGTGTGGTGTTCACCCGGGTGAACACCACGTAGAGGGCTCCGAGCAACGTGAGGATGCCGACGGTGACCAGCAGTCCCTCCGCCGAGGACGGGTTGGATCCGCGCAACGCGGTCAACATGATCCCGACCAACAGGACCGTCAAGATCGCACCGGGTGCCACCCGCCGCAGTAGCAGGGCGCCGATGCCGCGCCGGGCGAAGACCCGGAGGGGCGGCAGTTCCGGCCGGCACACCAAGATCGAAACCCAGAGTATCGCGAACGAGATGGCCGCGGTGATCGATATCGCGGTCGGGGCGTTGCTGCCTCGCAGGTAGGTCAGCTCGTAGGCATAACTGGTCAGCGCAACGATCGGGATCAACCCGGCGGCGGGCACCAGCAGCCGGGCCGGTCGGCTCAGCTGCCGGGGTCGGGCGTCCAGCAGCGCCAGCGCGAGGCCGAAGACCATCGAGCCGAGCCCGGCGAGAATAGGAGAATGGGCAGCGCCGTCGGCGGCTGCCCAGGCGCGCAGCCGGCCGGGGAACACCATCACATCGATGCCGAGACGCCGGCCCGTCGTGTGGTCCGCCAGGATCAGAGCGCCGATCAATGCCGCCGACAGTGCGAGGATCGCGCCGGCCCGGCGGCGGGCCGTGTGAGCGTGGCGTGGCGCGACCAGCCACAGCGCCACTGCCAGCAGCAGCAGGCACACCGCGGTGGCCGGCTGCATCACCGGCCCCGCGGGCAGGATCCGGGCAAGGTCGCGCAGTCCTAGGCCGTACCCGAGCAGGGTGACACCGCCGATCAGGACGCACCAGCACGCAGCGCCGCGGGCGTACCGCCGGGCCGCACGCGATTCGCTAACTTCACCAAGGTCGGAGGTCATAAATTATAGTATTAAGCCCATTCTTCTCCGGGATGCTCGGTTGTGAAGTTGCCCGTGGCGGACTCCTCAGCTCACAGGGTGGCAGCGAACATGGTTCAGACCTCGTTCAGTGATGACGTTGTGGCCGGCGTAACCGGTGCGGCGACGCGCCGTCGAAAAGAAGCGAGCAAGCCGGCGGACACGGCCACACCGCCGGATGGGGTGTTCAGCGCGGATCTGCTGGCGAAGATGAGTCACCAGTTGCGCAGCCCCTTGGCGGGTATCACCGGGCTGACCCGGATCATGCTGCTCAAGGCCAGGACGAGTCAGGCTGACCCCACGAAGCTGGTCCAGCAACTGGAGATGATCCGGGCAAGTGCCCAACGGTCGATGGCCACCGTCGAGCGGGTGCTCGACGTAGCCAAGGTCGAACTCGCCGCAGCGGCAGCCGAGTTCAAGCCCGTCGATCTGCGTGCACTGCTCACCGAGGCGGCGGGCGCCTCGTACCAGATCGCCGAGCGCGCGACGGTGATCAGCGTGGACATTCCGCTTCAGCCGATCGTGGTGGCCACCGACCCGGAGATGCTGTCGCGGTTGCTGCACGAGCTCCTGGACAACGCGCTGAGGTTCGCCGACCCGACCGAAGTCCACGTCGCGGTGGGCTCCAGGACCGGGCAGGTCGCGATCGAGGTGTCCGATGACGGTGCCGGGATCCCGGACAAGGACCAGGTGCGGATCTTCGAGGCGTTCGAGCGTGGCAGCGGGGCCGCGCGAGCAGCCCCGGACGGCATCGGCATGGGCCTGTACCTGGCCCGCAAGATCGCCAATCGGTTGGGGGCGGTGCTCAGCGTGTCCAGTCAACCGGGCGCCGGCAGCACCTTCACCGTCGCCTTCGGCGAACCGCCCGCACTCTCCGCGCCCGGACCCTGCTCCCAGACAGGCGGCTGAGCATGGCCACCGTGCTGATCGTCGACGATCGCCCGACCAACCTCGTGATCGCCCACGAAACGCTCGACCTCGGCGGGTACGAGGTCATCGAGGCTGCCGACGGTCACGACGCGCTCGCCGTCGCCAAGGACCGCCACCCCGACGTCGTCGTGACCGACGTGATGATGCCCGGCGTCGACGGGTTCCAGCTCGTCAGCGAACTGCGCTGCGATCCGCAGACGGCTGACATCCCCGTGCTGCTCTACACCGCCCACTACAGCCCCGAGGAGGCCCTTCCGCTGGCCGCGTCGTTCGGGGTGACCGGTGTGCTGTCCAAGGCGGGCGACCCCCTCGAACTGCTCGACGCGGTCGCCCGGGCGCTGCACGAGCACCCGCCCAGCGGGGTCGCGGCGGCACACCCGGACTTCGGTGAACGGCACCTGTACACCGTCAATGCCAAACTCATGGAGAAGATCGAAGCGCTCGACGAGAGCAACGCGAACTTCTTCGCCATGGCGCAGGAGTCACCGGTCGGCATCGTGATCGGCGATCGCGACGGCCTGGCCAGCTACGCCAATCCCCGGCTCGGCGACATCACCGGGACCAGCGCCGTGGACCTGCTCGGACAGGGCTGGTTGCGCTGCTTGCCCGCGGTTCACCGCCGCGCACTGCACACCGGCCCCGGTGACAGCCTCGACCCCACCATGACGGACCAGCGTTTCCGTGAAAAGCTCACCTACTCCGACGGCCGCACGTCCTGGCTCAGCGTCCTCATCCGCGCCATCCGCGACAGTGAACACCGGATGACCGGATTCATCGCCATGATCGACGACATCACCACCATGGTCGAGGCCGACGAACGTCACCGTGCCGAGGAACGCGACCGTGAGATCGAGGCACGACGGCAGGTGACCGTTCGATTCGACAGCCTTGCCCGGCTGTCCGGCGGCGTGGCCCACGACTTGAACAACATCCTGGGCATCATCCTGTCCCACGACGAGTTCGCCAAGGACGCCATCGTCGACGCCGTCGGGACCCGGCTCACCGACGAGGACGCCCGGGCGATCACCACCGATCTCGACAAGATCAAACAAGCCGGGGAGCGCGCTTCCCGCCTCGCCCACCAGATGCTCGCCTTCGGCGGCCGGGAGGTCGTCACCCCCACCGTCGTCGATGTGAACACCGTCATCAGCGACCTGCACGACACCTTCACCGGCACTCTGGGCGAACACGTCAGCTTCACGACCCGGCTGGACCCGGCCCTGCGCGCCGTGCGCATCGACCCCGGCCAGCTCAGCGAGATCCTGACCAACCTCACCGCCAACGCCAACGACGCGATGCCGGACAGCGGTGCGTTACGCATCGAAACCCACGACGCGGATCCGGACTCCGACACCCACCTGCACGGGCTGCCGGCCGACCACTACATCCACATCGCAGTGACCGACAACGGCGAAGGGATGACCGCCGACGTCGCCGGTCAAGCCATGGAACCGTTCTTCACCACCAGACCCCGTGGCCAAGGCGCCGGTCTGGGCCTGGCTACCGCGTACGGCATCGTCAAACAAGCCGGCGGGGAACTGGTCATCGAATCCGAACCGGGCGACGGCACCACCATCCACCTGTACCTGCCCGCCACCGAGCAACCCGCTCCACCGACCGAACGCCCGTCGCCCGTGGTCCCGTCGTCCGGGCAGACCATCCTGGTCGTCGACGACGAGGAGGGCCTGCGCGCCATCGTCACCCGCATCCTGACCGTCGCCGGCTACCACGTCCGCACCGCCGCCACCGGCCACGAGGCAGTCACCGTCGCCGACAGCGATCCTGGCGTCATTCACGCCCTGGTCACCGACGTGGTGATGCCGGCCATGAACGGCCGTGAACTCGCCGAAGCCTTGCATACCACCCGACCCGACATGCCCGTGCTCTACCTGTCCGGCTACGCCGCACCCCTGATGACCGAACAGGGACTCCTCGAACCCGGGGTCACCGTCCTCGGGAAACCCTTCACCAAGACCGAGCTTCTCACCACCCTGAAAGCCGTCCTCGACAGCAGTCACCAGTCCTCGATGCGGTTGCGATGACCGATCAAGCCGGTGGGCAAGAACCCTGCGGCTGAGTGTCGCCACCGGCGTGGTGCCCGGTGGCGGCCGCCGCGTTTCCCCGCTTGCTGCGGAGCGTGTGCTTGCGGCGTAAGTGTAGTTTCGGGGCGTGTCGGTCATAGCGGCGTCGCTGGGTGAATTCCTCCGGTCGCGGCGGGAGCGGGTGTCGCCGGCCCAGGCCGGGCTGTTCGCCGGGCGGCGGCGGCGGGTGCCCGGTCTGCGGCGGGAAGAGGTCGCCGGGCTGGCCGGACTGAGCACCGACTACTACGCCCGGCTCGAGCAGGGCCGGCACGCGGAACCGTCGCCCGGGGTGGTCGACGCGCTGGCCCGGGTGTTACTCCTGGACGACGGCGAGCACGCGTACCTGCGCCGCCTGGCCGGATCCGCACCCGAGCCCGCGCCCGTCCGCTCGGTGCGGCCGGCCACGCTGCGGGTCATGGCCGCCCTGGGTACGACGCCGGCGTTCGTCCTCGGGCCGGCGTTCGACCTGCTGGCCAGCAACCGCGCCGGTCGCCTGCTCTACGCCGACTTCGACGCGATGCCGCGCCCGGACCGCAATGTGCTGCGGTGGATGCTCACCGAACCGGCGAAGGCGCTGTTCGGGGCGGAGTGGTCGCCGATCGTGGCCGAGATGGTCGGGCTCTTCCGCCGGCGCGAGGGCGACCCACCCCGCGATCCGGCGGCGGCCGGGCTGGTGGCCGAGCTCTGCCGGACGAGCGACTTCTTCCGCACGGTGTGGGCCGACCGCACGGTGGTCGACGGCAGCCGGCCGATCAAGCGGTTCCGGCACGCGCTGGCCGGCCCGCTGGACATGACCGTGGAGACGCTGGAGATCCCGCAGGCGCCCGGGCAGCGGCTGGTCGTGATGACCCCGGACGACGAGCGGGCCTGGGCCGGGCTGGTGGGCCGGGCCGGTCCCGATGTGACGGCGATCCCAGACCTTCCTGGGCGGGGATGACCCGGGCGTACGCGCTTAGCGTTCCCGGCATGGCTGAACTTTCCATCATCAATCCCGCCACCGGCGCCGTCTTCGCCCAGGTTCCCGACCTCACCGTCGAGCAGGTGGACGAGACGGTCGAGGCGGCCGCGCGGGCGTTCGGCACGTGGCGGCAGGACGAGGAGTACCGGCGGGCCTGCCTGCGGGCCTGCGCCGACGCGGTCGAGGCGGCGGCCGGCGAGTTGGCTCCGCTGCTCACCGCCGAGCAGGGCAAGCCGCTCTCCGAGGCCCGCCGCGAGCTGACCGGCACGACCGCCTGGCTCCGCTACTACGCCGACGTCGAGCCGGAGCCCGAGGAGTTGCCGAGTAGCCTGCCCGGCCGCGCCACCCTCCAGCGGCGGCCGCTCGGCGTGATCGCGGCGATCGCCCCGAACAACTTCCCGGTGCTGATCGCGATGGCCAAGGTCGCGCCGGCGCTGCGGGTGGGCAACACGGTGGTGCTGAAGCCGTCGCCCTACACGCCGGTCACCACCGCGCGGGTCGGGGAGCTGCTGTCCGATGTGCTGCCGGCCGGTGTGCTGCGGGTGGTGACCGGCGGCGACCAGGTCGGGCGCCGGATGACCGGGCACTCGCTGGTCCGCGGGATCAGCTTCACCGGCTCGACCGAGGTCGGCCGGGCCATCGCCGGCGTGGCCGCGGGCGACCTGAAGCGGCTGACCCTGGAGCTCGGCGGCAACGACCCGCTGATCGTCCTGGACGACGTCGAGCCGGCCGGGGTGGCCGAGGAGATCTTCTGGCGGGCATTCAACAACAACGGCCAGGCCTGCGTCGCGCCGAAACGGATCTTCGTACCGGAGGCGCGGCGGTCCGCGTTCGTCGACGCGTTCGCCGCGCTGGCGTCGTCGGCCCGGGTGGGCGCCGGGGACGCGCCGGACGTCCAGCTCGGACCGGTGAACAACGCGGCCCAGCGCGACCGGGTGGCCGAGCTGGTCGCCGACGCCCGCGCCCACGGTGCCACGATCGTCACGGGCGGCGAGCAGCCGTCCGGCGACGGCTACTTCTACCCGCCGACCATCGTCACCGACATCGACCCGGGCGACCGGCTGGTCGTCGAGGAGCAGTTCGGCCCGGTCATGCCGGTGATCGGCTACCGGTCGGTCGACGACGCCGTCGGCTGGGCCAACGCCGGCAGGTGGGGGCTGGGCAGCTCGGTCTGGGGCGCCGACGAGAAGCGCGCGATCGCCGTGGCCGACCGGATCGACGCCGGGGCGAGCTGGGTCAACACCCACACCGCACTGTCCCCGGCGTTCCCGATCGCCGGCATGAAGTGGAGCGGCCTGGGCGCCGAGGGCGGCCTCCGCGGCCTCGACGGCTACACCGCCTTCCAGACCCGCTACGTCGCCTAATGACAGCGGGTTTTCCGGCGGCACGAACCCGGGGACCTGGACCGTGCTCATCGCCTCGTCTCGTATCGGGTCAGGACCACGCCGCCGGGAAACGTCCGCGTCTCTACCAGGTTCAGGTTCACCCAGCTGTCCAGGGCCGTGAAGAACGGCGTGCCGCCGCCCAGCAAGACCGGTGCGGTGAGCAGCACGTACTCGTCGATCAGCCCGGCCCGCACGGCCGCTGCGGCAAGTGTGGCGCCGCCGATGTCCATGCGGGCGCCGTCTTCGGCCTTGAGCCGGGTGATCTCGGTGACCGCGTCGCCGGTGACCAGGCGGGTGTTCCAGTCGACCGGGCGGGTCGTCGAGGAGAACACCACCTTCGGCATGTCCCGCCAGCGGCGGGCGTACTCGACCTCCGCCGGTGTGGCGCCGGGCTGCTGGTCGGCGGTCGGCCAGTGGGAACTCATCGTCTCCCACAGCCTGCGCCCGTACAGCGCCAGGCCGGTCGCCTCCACCCGGTCGGACCACCACTGGAACAGCTCGTCGCTCGGTGCGCTCCAGCCGAGGTCGTCGCCGGGTGCGGCGATGTAGCCGTCCAGGCTCAGGTTCATGCCGAAGATCAGTTTCCGCATCGTGCCGGCCTCTCGTCAGTCGGTATGCCGATCGTCCTCATGATCGCCGGGATCGGCGGCGTCATCGCCACGAACGCCGGCGGAAAATTCGGTCGGGCAAGATGTTCGCGGAGCCGTCGACGAAGGGACAGCATGACCATCGATGATCTCCGACCCGCGGAGTTCCCGTTGACCACATACCAGCGTGACATCTGGGTCGCGACCGCGCTGCACCCGGATTCGACCGGGTACAACGTGGCCGACCACCAGCGGTTCGAGGGGGTGGTGGACCTCGAGCGGCTGCTGCGCTGCGTGCGGGACGCGTTCGGCGCGGACGACGCCTGGCGACTGCGGTTCGGTGAGCGGGCGGGTGTCCCGTACCAGTGGCTGAGCGACGAGCCGCCGCCGGTGAGCGTCGTCGACCTGGGCGGGCAGGATCCGGCCGAGTGGATCGAAGCCGCTCTACGCCGGCCAGGTCCGCCGGTTCGGGCGGTCGTGCTCGTCGTCAGCCCGTCGGTCACCCATCTCTGCGTCTTCATGTGGCACATCGTGGCCGACGGATGGTCCGGCGCCTTGCTCAGCGAGTGGATCTGGCGCGCGTACCAAGGTGCGGCGCCCGCGCCGGTTCAGCCCTTTTCGGCGTACGTGCAACAGGAGCGCGCCTATCGCGCGTCGCCCGCGTGGGAGACGGACCGCGAGTACTTCCGGGCCGCTCTGGACGGGGTCGAGCCCACGTTGTTCGGTCGCCGGGCCGGGGCGCGGAGCGAACGCCACGCCGTCACCCTCGACCACGCCATCGCCGACGCGATCCGCGACCGCGGCCACAACCTGTACGCATACCTGCTCGCGGCGTTCGCCATCGTGCTGTCCCGGCTGCACAACTCCGGCGAGGTGGTGCTCGGCGTGCCGCTGCTCAACCGCCGGGGCGCGCAGAAGAGGATCATCGGTCAGTTCGCCAACACGTTGCCCCTGCGCGTCGGCATCCCGGATCGCGAGCGATCGCTGGACGAATTCGTGGCCGACGTCGGGACAGCGCTGTTCGGCCTGCGACGGCACTCCCGGCTCGCCCTCGGCGACGTCCCCCGCGACCCGGCCGGTCAACTGTTCGATGTCACGGTCTCCTACCTGCCCACCGCACCGGCCGAGACGGCGGGTGGAGTCACCCGCACCCGGAGGCCGTGGGCCGGCCACCACCCGACCGACGCGATAAACGTCTACATCTGGGACCGCGGGCGCGGCGCCGACCTGGAGATCGACCTGTGCTCCGCCCGCGATGTCCAGCCCGTCCTCGAGTTCTTCGAGCAACTGCGCACTGTCATCGGGTCGGCGTGCTGAAAGCGGGCGCCGCCTACGTGCCCGTCGATCCCGGCTATCCCACCGAGCGCATCGAGTTTCTGCTCGCCGACAGCCGACCGGCGGCCGTCATCGGGGACGGCCCGCTGCCGCGTTCCGATACCGCTACCGCCGCCGTGGCCGGAACGGGACGCCTGGCCTACGTGATCTATACCTCCGGCTCGACGGGGCGACCCAACGGGGTGATGGTCGAGCATCGATCGGTGGTCAACCGGTTGCGGTGGATGCAACGCGCCTACCCCCTCGACGCCCGCGACACCTTGCTGCAGAAGACGCCGACCTCGTTCGACGTGTCGGTGTGGGAGCTGTTCTGGTGGTCGCTGGCGGGGGCGCGGCTTGCGGTGCCGCCGCCTGGGGCCGAGAAGGATCCGCGGGAACTGCTGCGCGCCGTCGCCGAGTACCGGGTGACGGTGCTGCACTTCGTGCCGGCGATGCTCGGCCCGTTCCTGGACCTGCTCGTGTCGGATCCGCTCCTCGTGGACCGGTGTGCCTCGCTGCGGCTGGTGTTCTCCAGTGGTGAGGCGCTGACCCCTGAGCTGGTACGCCGGTTTCATCGCGTCCTCGGCCGTCTGCCGGAGCCACCGCGACTGGTGAACCTGTACGGGCCGACCGAGGCCACCGTCGACGTGTCGCACTTCGCGTGTCCGGCGACGCCCGGCGACCTGGTGCCGATCGGCAAGCCCGTCGACAACACCCAGCTCTACGTCCTCGACCGGTGGGGCAACGCGCAGCCGACCGGCGTCGCGGGTGAGCTGCACATCGGCGGCGTGCAGGTGGCCCGCGGATATCTGGACCGGCCGGACCTGACACGCTCGCGGTTCCTCGACGACCCGTTCACGCCCGGCGGCCGGCTGTACCGGACCGGCGACATCGTCCGTCTGCTCAGCGACGGCAACCTCGAATACCTGGGCCGCGCCGACGCTCAGGTGAAGATCCGCGGCAACCGGGTGGAGACCGGCGAGGTGGTGAGTGCCCTGCGCACGGTGCCCGGCGTCCAGGACGCGGTGGTCTTCGCCGCGGGCGACACCCGCCTCTTGGCCTGCTTCGTCGCCGACCGAGACATCACGCCCGGTGAGCTGCGCGCGGCGCTGGGCCGTTTCCTGCCCGACTACATGATTCCCGCCGGGTTCCGGCGCATCGAGGCGGTGCCGCTGTCACCGAGCGGAAAGGTGGACCTGAAAGCGCTCACCGGCCCGGAGCCGGCCGGTGCGCCGCCCCACCGGGCACCGGGCGGCGAGAGCGAGGAGATCCTCGCCCAGGAGTGGGCTGCGGTGCTGGGAGTCGAGCGGGTCGATCCGAACGCGGACTTCTACGCGCTCGGCGGGGACTCGCTGCTCATGCTGCAGGTCCGCGCGGCCTGCGAGGCGCGGGGCCGGTTCTTCTCGCTCGCCGATTTCGCGGCGAACCCGACCGTGGCGGCCCTCGCGGCGAAACTCACCAGCGGCCGGGCGGACTCCGACCGGCCGGCCGCCGTGCGGCTGGCGCGCATCGAGCCCTGCACTCAGGACTGCCGCGACGACGCGGCGCCGACCGTGAGCCGGGCACTGCGGGCGCTGCGGTGGTCGGGTGTGACGGTGGTGTTCCTCGGTGGGCTCGTGATGATCCCGCTGGTGCAGCGCTGGCTGCCGCGCCGGCAAGGGGCGCTCCTGCGTCGGTGGGTCGGCGCCGTGCTGGCCTGCATCGGGTTACGGGTGTCGATCGACGACCCGGGGTCGGCGCCGGGCGGTGAACTTGTCGTGGGTAACCACGTCTCCTGGCTGGACACCGCGCTGATCTGCCTGGCCCGCCGCGGCCACCCGATGATCAAGACGGAGGGCGTGGACTGGCCCCGGGCGCTCGACCGGGCCCTGCGCCGACTCGGCACGGTGTTCTTCGACCGGGACCGGCCGGAGGCGTTACCGTCGGCGCTGCACGAGGTCACCGGGTTGCTCGCCGACGGCGGCCGGGTCCTCGCGTTCCCGGAGAGCACCACCTACTGCGGGAAGCATCACGGCACGTTCCATCCGGCGCTGTTCCGCTCGGCGATCGACGCTCAGGCCGCCGTGCAACCCGTCGAGATCCGCTATCTCCTCGGCGACGGGCGGCCCACCGCGGTGCCGGCCTTCCTCGGCGACGAGCACGTGTTCGCCTCACTGCGCCGGATCATCGCCACCCGGGGGCTCACTGCCCGGGTCAGCTTCCGGACCGCCTTCCCGGCCACCGGCGACCGGCGCGAGCTGGCCCGCCGGGCGCACGACAGCGTCTTCGCTCACCCCGGCGGGCGGTGAGCAGTCGAGCACGAGCGACGAACCCGCCGACCAGCACCCCGGGGAACAGAGCACCGGCCGGGCTGTCCGTCACGGTGGGCTCGACACAGAAGTTGACGCGGGTTCTCAGGAGAGGAGGGCGGAAGTGCGGAGCGCGCTCCAGCCCAGTACCCCGGTGACGGATTCCAGGGGTTTGCCGACGACCAGGCCGTCCGCGCCGATGGTCAAGCAGTAGACGTCCTTGCTGTGGTCGCTGTTGCGCATCTTGACGATGTTCAGCGCCCGGCCGGTGGAGGAGTTCATCTCGATGTAGCGCAACAGGATCACGTTGTGGAAGAGGAACATGACTCCTCCGATGGGTTCCGGGCTGGGTCCCAGTGCGGTGGTTTCGCTGGTGATGAGCAGGGTGGCGCCGGCGGCTCTGATGATCCCGGTCAGGCTGCGAGCATAGGCGGGGAACCGGTCGGACTCGCGGGAGGCGAAGACCATTTCGGCGAGGCTGTCGATCACGACGCGGTGGACGGTGCCCTGGGCGAGTTCGGTACGGATGCGGTCGGCGAGCAGGTCCAGGTCGAGCTCGCCGAGCGGCACGTGGTGCACGACCAGGTGCCCCTCGGCGCGGGCAGCGCCGAGATCCCAGCCGAAGGAGGCTGCCATCTTGACGAGTTGGTCGGCGGTGTCCTGGAAGGTGACGTAGAGGGAGCGTTCGCCCCGGTCGATGCCCTCGGCGACGAACCGCAGCCCGGCGATGGTCTTGCCGATCCCGGACGGTCCGAGGATGACGGTGGCCTCGCCGGTGCCGATCCCGCCGCCCATGAGCTCGTCGAGGCCGGGAATTCCGCTGGGGGTCTGGCCGGTGACCTCCTTCGCCGTGCCGGTGTCGAGGGTCTCGATGCGGGGGTACACCTCGAACCCGGCCGGGGTGATCCGGAAGGTGTGCTTGCCTTCGAGGTGGTGGGTGCCGCGCATCTTCACCACCCGCAGCCAGCGCCGATCGATCGGTTCGCGGGGCTCGTAGGCGAGGTGGACGATGGTGTCGGCCAGGGAGAACTCGACCCCGGACGCCATCTCGGCGGGGGTGTACTCCCCGATCAGCAGCAACGCCGACGCACTGTGGGCCAGACGGCTGGTCAGGTCGTAGAACGCCATCCGCAGCTCGCGTTCGCCGGTGAAGTCCCGCAACGCCTTCGCGCTGTCGATCACCACCAGCGCGGGATCTTCGTCCATCGCCTTGCGCGCCACCTCGTCGACCAGGGGCCCCATCCGGCCGGGCCGGTCGTCGCGGATGAGATCGCCGAGGTGCAGGTACTCCACCCGCGGGCCCAGCGCCGCGGGGTCGAAGAAGTCGAACGGGTCCAGGTGCCGGACCAGTTTGGAGTGCGGCTCCGACAGGGTCGTGTAGTACACGGCGCGGTGCCTCGGTGTGGCGTTGGCGAAGCACATCTGCTGGGCCAGGATCGTCTTACCGGTCCCCGGCGCCCCGGCGAGCACTGTCACTGAACCGGGCTCGAGCCCACCACCGAGCACCACGTCAAGTCCGGGAACACCGGTCGACAGTCGCTTCACGTTCGGTCCGCCTTCTGTTCCATGAGCGCGTGCGCCACCGTCAGAAGCTGTGGCGATTTCCAGGGTTTGGCCAGCACCGCATCGGCACCGTCGGCCAAGTGGGGGTCGCCGGACACGGCAAGAATCGGTATCTGCGCGGTGACCGGATCACCGCGCAGCCGGCG
>DASRYP010000303.1:0-5768 GCA_035687165.1 Actinoplanes sp.
CGGCGCTGATCTCGGTGATCCGCGGCAGGTCGGCGAGCGAGACCAAGGTGCCGACGGTGTCGGCCATCCGGTTGAAGGAGTGGCCGCTGCCCAGCACGCGGATCGGCCCACCCCCGGCGACGATCTCTTGCAGCTCGGCCACCGAGGAGGCCCGGCGCACGCTCCGCGCGTGGAAAACGATGTTGCCGGCCCAGTTGGTCAGTCGCTCGCTCATCACTTCACATTAAGACCTTTCCGCGTACGCCGGTCGGGCGTGCCCCGCTCCAGCCCAGCACGCGCATCAAAACTCGTCACAAACACCACGAAACAGGACAAACACGCGCGGCCGATGAGTTCGACACGGGCCGCCGGTCTGACGAGGCATGACGGTGCTGTGTGCGGTCGGCTCGAAGGTGAGCCGCGCGGACATTCCCTGTCTGTGTGCGGGGCTCGCCGACCTGCTGCGCGCTCGGGCCGGGCCTGGCCAGGTCGCTTGTGACGTCTCGGCCGCCCGGCCCGATCTGGTCACCGTCGAGGCCCTGGCCCGGCTGCGGGTGACCGCCGGGCGGCACGGATGGCGGTTCGAGGCGCGGGGGGCCGCGCCTGAGCTGCTGAGCCTCTTCAGCCTGATGGGGTTGGGTGGCTTTTTCGTGGCTGCGCAGCGGGCCGCCAGGCAAATCTCAGCCTTGCGGGCCGAGCTGAGCGGGGAGCCCGAACAGCGGGAAGAGCCGCTCGGTGTCGAGGAAGTTGGTGACCCCGGTGATCCTCCCGTCTGAGATCTCCAACACGATCAACGCCCACGGCTCGTGGCCCTCGCCGTCGGCGGCGACGCGGTATTGACCGAACGCGGGCAAGCCGTTCGCCACGGTCGGAATCAGGCGGGAGCCCGCACAGCCGAAACCCGTGCCCCTCATCCACGCGGTGATGTCGTCGGGACCACGCAGCCACAGCGGCAGCGGCGGCATCGAAAGCGTCGCGTCCTCGTGCAGCAGTGCCGTGAGCGCGGTCAAGTCATACGCCTCGAAGGCCTCGACATAGCGGGCGAGCAGTTTGCGCTGCTCGTCGTCGCCGGGCTCGAGCACCTCGGCGGTCTTGTCGGTCGCGGCGATCGTGACCCGGGCCCGCTGGAGCGCGCTGTTGACGCTCGGCACCGACGTGTCGAGCAGGTCGGCCACCTCCTGCGCCGACCAGGCGAGCACCTCACGCAGGATGAGCACCGCCCGCTGCTTGGCCGGCAGGTGCTGCAGCGCCGCGACGAAGGCCAGCCGGATCGACTCGCGGTCGGCGACCACCTGGGCAGGATCGGCGACCGAGGCCAGCACCCGCCCGTCGGGGACCGGGCCGACCCAGATCTCGTCGGGGCGCGGCTCGCCGGGGTGGGTGGCGTGCCCCGAGCCGGGCGGGCCCAGATCCATCGGGCGGGCCCGCCGCTGAGCGCTGCCGAGCATCGTCAGGCAGACGTTGGTGGCGATGCGGTAGAGCCAGGACCGCAGCGCCGCACGGCCCTCGAAGCTCTCGTAACTCTTCCAGGCACGCACGAGCGTGTCCTGGACGGCGTCCTCGGCCTCGAAGGCCGACCCGAGCATCCGGTAGCAGTAACCGGTCAGCTCGCCACGGTATGTCTCCAGCTGAGACTCGATCGGAGTGGCCACGTCGCTCACCTGTACGAAGCTATCGGAGGAGTACGACAAAAAAACCACTCGTCACACCGATGAGTCCTCGGGAGTGCCGCGGTCTGACCGGCATCACACCGAGAACGGGAGTCGAGATGACGAACTGGACCGCCGAGGACCTGGGCAAGGGCGAGTACGCCGAGGTGAACGGGATTAACCTCTACTACGAGTCGCACGGCGCGGGCGCCCCGCTGATCCTGCTGCACGGCGGGCTGGGCTCCGGCGAGATGTTCGGCCCGATCATCCCGCAGTTCGCCGCCGGTCACCGGGTCATCCTGGTCGACCTGCAGGGACACGGGCGCACCGCCGACATCGACCGGCCGATCGACATCAAGTTCATGGCCGACGACGTGGCCGCCCTCATCGACCACCTGGGCCTGGAGAAGCCGGACGTGGTCGGTTACTCGCTCGGCGGCGGCGTCGCCCTGCTGCTCGCGATCCGGCACCCGGAGAAGGTGGGCCGCCTGGTCGCCGCCTCGGCGGGCATCCGGCGCAGCGCGACCTACGCCGACATCCTCGCGCAGCAGGGCCAGGTCAGCGCCGGGGCCGCCGAGTTCATGAGAGAGACCCCGATGTACGAGCTGTACGCGCGAGTCGCTCCCCGGCCCGAGGACTTCCCCCGCCTGCTCGACAAGATCGGCCAGGCGATGGCGCAGGACTTCGACTTCACCGAAGACGTACGCGACCTGCAGGTGCCCACGCTGATCGTGGCCGCGGACGCCGACATGTGTCCGCCGAGCCACTTCGTGGAGGTGTTCGCGTTGCTCGACGGGGGGCAGCGCGACGGTGGCTGGATGGGCGAGGGCCGACCCAAGGGCGGGCATGCCCTCGCCATCCTGCCGGGTCTGACGCACTACAACTTGTTCATGTCGCCACTCTTCGCGACCGCGGCGCTCGAATTCGTGGACACGGAGTGATTCGGGTCGGCGCGTTTCGCTGAGCTGCCCGCCACCGGGCAAGGCATCGACATTCTCGACACCCTCATCCAGGCCGGCACCGGCAACCCCTGGATCCCCACCCCAGCCTGCCCCCAGCCACCCAGGGTCGGGTCGCCCGGAGGGGATCTCACTTCCGGGCTCCCACAGAACGGAACGTGACAATCTCTCGTCATTCCGCTCGTCTCATCCGGATCCGTTAGAAGTTGGTCACCCAGGCCCAGTGCGCGAACAGGCGGGGTCGCCTGCGAAGCAGGTCTCTCCACCAGCGCTTGACGCGTTTGAGTGATCGGAACCGTTTGAACTTCCGTCGGGCCCATCGCACCAGGTAGGCGTTTATGCGACGGAGCAGGCCGTTGAGGGCGGTGCGGTAGAACTTGCCGCAGTAGGCCACCCACCCACGAACGAGGGGGTTGATCCACGCGGCGAGTTCTGCCAGGTCCGCGGTGGTGCGGTGATGGATGCGCCAACTGCGTACCTCGCCGCTCATCTTCTTGAGGGCGGCTCGGCTGACCGCTGGCAGGAACGCGGAGAACGTGCTTCTGCCGTTTCTGGCGAGGGCTCTCCGCGCGTGGAACGTGTAGCCGAGGAACGTGAACGCGGTGGTCGCGTGCGCGGCCAGACGTTTCTGGTCCCTGCAGTACACGATCTTGGTTTTGTCGGGATGCAGCGGTCTGCGAGGTGGCTGGCCCTCGATCATCTTCCACAAAAAGTTGATCTATCCGGGTTCCAGCCGCCGCGTCTACTCAGGACGCTGCGCGCTGGGTCACACTCACCCTCAATGGTCACGCATCGTTACATCCACGCGCGTCAACTTACTTTGCATGGCCCTCCAGAAGAAGAGAGCCGACTCTCACGCCACGATCCGATCGTTACCCAGCGTTATGGCCCGGTGTGGTCAGTCGTGGCGATGCCGTACGATGTAGTCAATCTGGCCGATCGTGTCCGTGCGGTCCCCCTCGCTGATCGAGCCCCACAGATCCGCCAGCCAGTAGAGCGAGACCGACAGCATCCAAGCCCACCCGCGCACCCAGGTCGCCTCGTCGAACCCGAGCGCCTCCCGGTAGGCGGCCCGCGCGCGGGCATCGAAAAGGCTCCAGCCCGGCCGTACCTCGACCGCCGGATCGCCGCGGCCGAGACCACCGAAATCGATCACACCAGTAAGCCTGCCCCGCTCGACCAGCAGGTTGCCCGCCTGGAGATCAGCGTGCAGCCATACCGGCGGTCCGGGCCACTCGTCTGCCGCCATCGCCTCGTCCCACGCCGCGGTTACCGCTCGCCCATCGATCCGGCTGCCCAGCATCGCGATCGACCGGCGAGTCAACTCGTCCCGCCGCACCAGAGGCACGCCGCGCTGGATCCCCTCCTTGACCGGCCCGCCCATCGGGTCGACAGCGATCATGGCGCGCACGAAACCGGCGAGGTCGACAGCAACATCGACCAGATCCAGTCCGGCTTCGGGATTACGGCCCTCCAGCCATGGGACGACCGTCCACGGCCACGGATAGTCCCCGCCCGGACCGCCAACCGCGACCGGCACCGGCACGAGCACCGGCAGATGCGGCGCCAACTGCGGCAGCCAGGTCGCGTCGGTCGTCACCTGGTCGACCGCCCAGGTCGCCCGCGGCAGTCGCGCCGCCAAGGAATCACCCAGCCTGAACAGCGCGTGGTCGGTACCGTTCAGCGGCAACGACACGATCGGTAAGCCCGACCATGCCGGGAACTGCTCCTCGATCAGCGCACGTACTTGCCCGACAGAGACCACGATCTCGCCAGGGCGCATCGCACGACCGTAGAACGCGCCTGACCATCCTGCCAACCGATTTCGGGCCACACCGACCGGGCGCTGGCCTGGCCGCTTATCGCGCAAGCGTTGGCGGCCCCGGCGTCTTCCTCCGCTGGTGCACCGATCTGGACCTCAACCCGCTGACCGCCGCCGGGTCGACGCCGAACTTCGGTGGCCAGACCCGCACGCTCCAAGCGTGGAATGGACAGGTCAGAGCGTGATACACGCAACGGCCACCGTCGAACGCCTTCAGCGGTAACCAACGCCCCATCCGCTCATGGCCGACCGGTTGTTCGCTGATCCGCGAGGTGTTGAGAACACTCCACCTCCCACCACACTCAAACGGAGTTATCGCCGGCAATCGGTGTCGGCTATCCCGTGCTGTCCCCCGCGCCGCTGATGAGGAGTGCTGTGCCCGACTTCGATGACGATCGCGATCTGCGTGCCGTCGCCCGCCAAGGGTGGGAGGCCGCCCGCCGGGCCGACCCGACGCCGACCGTCCGCTACTTCGAACGGATGCTCGCCCGGCGCCCTGGCAGCGCGATCGCGCTGTACCACTGCGCCCGAGCGCACGACTACGCGGGCGAACCCCACGCGGCCGCCCCGCTGTATGAGCAGGCATTCGCGGCCGGTCTGTCCGGGACGGAGCTGCGTCGCGGGCTGACCAGTTATGGCAGCACGCTGCGCAACCTGGAGCGTTTCGAGGATGCGGTCGCGGCTCTCGAACGGGCACACCGGCTTTTCCCCGACGACGTACTCGTCCTCTGTTATCTCGCTTTGGCCCTGCACAGCGCCGGCCGGCCCGCCCGCGCCCTGGCGCACCTGCTCGACCTGACCTTGGCCCGGAACGACGATCCGGACCTGCGAGCAAACCGGTGGGCTCTGGGCAATTACGCCGCTGCGCTCCTGCACGGCTCGTGGTCGCCCGACGGCGCGGAATCGCTGGAGCTGACCGGACCGTTGCTCGACAGCACGAGCGCCGATCGGACGGCTCCCGCGTAGCCTGGCCTTGCGACGGTCACCGAAGCCGCACGGTGACGATCCACGCCCGGGAGTCGAGCCGGACCCCGGCCTCGCCGAGGTGCGCCTCGAGCGCTACGCGCAGCCGGCTGAGCGCCGCCGCGGAATCCTGTCCTTCGAGGACTTCGCGGGTACAGGTGAAGCGGCGGATCCAGCCGAGGGCGGCGTCCACGTCCGGCCGGACGCAGCGCCCGGCCGATACCGGCGACCGCCGCGATCGGATTGTCGAAGACCATCGTGCCGACCCGGCTGATCGCCAGGTCGTACCGCGCCAGGGCGTACCGCGCCAGGGCGAACGGGTGGACTTGCGCGTCAGCCTGCTCGAAGGTGACGTTCTCCAGCCCTTCCGCTCGGGCCAGTTCACAAGCGCGTTCT
>DASRYP010000304.1:0-5222 GCA_035687165.1 Actinoplanes sp.
GCCACATCGATCTGCAACTCGCCGGCTCCCCCGAGGGGTTGGGCAGCGGCCTACATTCGGTGAGCCAGGTCGAGGCGGTCGCGCTCTACGGCAAGCAGTTCCTCGGCGACTATCCGCGCTACACCGCGGCCAGCGCGATCGCCGAGACGGCCGAGCGGCTCACCCCGATCGAGCATGAGCCGTCGCTGCGCCTGTTCCAGCTCACCCTGGGCGCGCTCAAGGCCCTGTCCGTCGGCGCGCACTCCGGCGGCCTGGTCCTCGACGCCTACCTGCTGCGCGCCATGTCGGTGGCCGGCTGGGCGCCGGCGATCGCCGAGTGCGCGGTCTGCGGCACCCAGGGGCAGCACGCCGCCTTCTCGGTCCCGGCCGGCGGCACGGTCTGCCCCGACTGCCGCCCGCCCGGCGCGGCCCACCCCAGCCCAGCGACGATCGGCCTGATGCAGGCGCTGGCCGTCGGCGACTGGGTGACGGCCGACGCCACCGAGCCGCCGGTGCGCCGCGAGTGCAGCGGGCTGGTCGCCGCACACCTGCAATGGCACATGGAGCGGGCGTTGCGTTCGCTTCCGCTTGTCGATCGACGGGAGACCAACCGATGACGCCGCGTCCACCCACGCCGCACATCTCCGGGGCCACGCCGCCCGAGCTGCCCAAAGCGGCGATCCCGCGGCACGTGGCGATCGTGATGGACGGCAACGGCCGCTGGGCCAAGGAGCGCGGCCTGTCCCGCACCAAGGGCCACGAACAGGGCGAATACTCGCTGTTCGACACCATCGAGGGCGCCATCGAGCTCGGCATCCCCTACCTCTCGGCCTACGCGTTCTCCACCGAGAACTGGAAACGCTCGCCCGAGGAGGTGCGCTTCCTCATGGGCTTCAACCGCGACGTCATCCGGCGGCGCCGTGACCAGCTCGTCGACCTGGGCGTGCGGGTGGTCTGGTCGGGCCGCCCCGGCCGGCTGTGGAAGAGCGTGATCTCCGAGCTGCAGACGGCCGAGGAGATGTCGAAGGACAACAAGACGCTGACCTTGCAGTTCTGCGTGAACTACGGCGGCCAGGCCGAAATCGCCGACGCCACGGCCGCGATCGCGCGCGACGTCGTCGCCGGCAAGCTCAAGGCCGACAAAATCAACGAGAAGACGATCGCGAAATACCTCTACCACCCCGAGGTTCCCGAGGTCGACCTGTTCCTGCGCCCCTCCGGCGAGCAGCGCACGTCGAATTTCCTGCTCTGGCAATCGGCGTACGCCGAATTGGTCTTCCTCGACACTCTCTGGCCCGACTTCGACCGCCGCCACCTGTGGTATGCGTGCGAGCTCTATGCCAGCCGCGACCGTCGCTTCGGCGGTGCCATCCCCAACCCGATCAGTCCGACCTGACGGATCGATACCCGGTCGGCGAAAAGTGGCCGTCCGGTATCCGATCGCTGGGTTGCGGTTATGCGGTTGCTGGGTTGCGGTTATGCGGTTGCTGGGTTGCGGTTCCGGGGCGGTTCCGGTTGAGTCGGTCCCGGCCCGCACGGTGCTCGGGTGTCGAGATGCGGGGGTACGGGTGTCGAGATGCGGGGGTATGTGATGAGCTGGTTCCGACGTTCGGGTGATCCGCGATGAGCCGGCTCTATCTGGCTCGGCATGCCGAGGCGCTTCCCGACGAGATAGGCCTGACGGAGAACGGTCGACGTCAGGCCGCGTTGCTCGGTGAGCGCTTGGTCGGCGCGGGCATTACCCGCATCAGCTGCAGCCCGCTGGCGCGCGCGGCCGAGACCGCGTCGATTGTCGCCTCGGCGTTGCCGGGCGTGCCCGTCGAGGCGGTCGACGAGCTCACCGACTTCGACCCCGGCGACGACCCGGCCGCGGCCGAGGCTCTGGTCGCGCGGTTCGCCGACCCGCCGGCCGCCGAGCTGTGCATCACTCACATGTTCCAGGTCGGCTGGTTCCTGCGGGCGGTCCTCGACGCGCCGGTCGACCGGTGGCGCGCGTTGAACTCGTGCAACACCGGCCTGACGGTGCTGCGGTGGAGTTCCGGCCTTCCGGTCTTCCCGCTGGTCTTCAACGACCAGAGCCACCTGCCGCCCGAACTGCGCTGGACAGGTTTCCCGGCCGAGCTGCGCGTGCCGTAAACGGCGGGGTCAGACCCCGGCGAGGATCCGGGCGGTGGCGTCCACGTCGGACAGATCGGGGAGTACGGCGTGGGCCCCGGCCCGCGCGAGGTCGGCCATCGTGGTCGCGCCCGTCGCCACCGCTACCGCGAAAGCACCGTTGGCCAGGGCGGCCGTCACGTCGTTCACGGTGTCGCCGACGACCACGGGCTGGAAGCGCTCGCCGTACTTCGCCTCGGCGCGCTCCAGACTGCGCTTGACCAGGGTCGCGCGCACGCTGTCGTCGGTGCCGTAACCGCCGACCTCCGCGTCGAACGACCCACTCAGCTCGAACGCCGCCACCTTCGCCGCCGCGACCTCGGCCACGTTCCCGGTGACCAGGGTCTGCACCACGCCGGGGTCGTCACCGAGGCGGGACAGCACATCCCGTACGCCCGGCAGCAGCGAACCTTGCTCGGCGAAGAGATGCTGGGTGCGCAGCACCTCGGCCACATAGCGCGGGAAGAACCGCTCCGGCGTGCAGGCGGTGACCCCGTGCGTCGCGACGACCTCGGCGAGGATGTCCATGTCCGTGCGCCCGTTGTAGATCGGCGACGCACGCCAGGCCACCCCGGTCAGCTCGGTGAAGACGGCCCGCCAAGCCGTCGACGCTACCCCGCCACCGCGCAGCAGCGTGTGGTCGACGTCCCACATGACCAGGCGTCTCACTCGCGCAGCGCCCGTTCGATGTGTTCGACCTTGGCGGTGAGCGCCCCGGTCACGCCGGGGCGCACGTCCGCCTTGAGCGAGACACTGACCCGCGGCGCCTTGGCGGCCACCACCTCGACGGCCTGCTTCACGACGGCCATCACCTCGTCCCACTCGCCCTCGATCGTGGTGAACATGGCGTCGGTCTGATTGGGCAGCCCCGAGGCGCGCACGACACGCACCGCCTCAGCCACAAGATCACCGACGGAATCGCCCACCCCGAGGGGCGTCACAGAGAAAGCAACCAGCACGCCTCCATAGTCGCAGCACCCACCCGGCCCTCGGCAACCCCTTCAAGGTCCTGATCCTCAGGGCATCGCGGTCGTGCGAGCGCTCCCACGGCACGCGTGCGCAGGTGCCGCTCTGTACCTATGTTGCAACCTTCGCGGTGGGTGACCAGTCTTGTCTCATATCAACTGGGCAGTCGACATTGCTCGATTAGCGGCGCGGCGTCAGCGCTTCGCTTCGGCGAGGGCTTCGCGGACCTTGTCGGCACTGGCCGGGGTGCCGACGGGGTCGCCGTAGGTGCCGTAGGGCGGGCCGTAAACGGGGGTGCCCGGCTCCTGGCGCCAGCTATCGGCGAGCGTGCCCGCGTCGACGGTGTCGTAACCGATGGTGTTCAGGAACTCCGTCGCAGTCCGCTTGGCGGCCGGGTCGTTGCCCGCGATCGGCAGGGCCGTACGGTCGGGGGAGCCGGCCGGGCGCGGCAGCGAGGCCAGGTGCCCGAAGTAGATGTTGTTGAAGACCTTCACCACGCGGGCCGAGCCCAGCGCCTGCTGCTCCAGCTCCGCGCTGGTCAGCTCGCCCTTGTCGAGCACCTCGAAGTGGCCGTCGCGCTCCGGGTAGTAGTTGTCCGTGTCGAGCACAACCTTGCCGGCCAGTTCGGCCACCGGGAGCTGCGGGTACGCCTTGAACGGCACGCTCACCACCACGAGGTCGCCGGCCGCGGCAGCCTCGGCAGCGGTCGCCGCACGCGCCTTGGGGCCCAGCTCGTCAGTGAGGGCCTTGAGGGTCTCGGGGCCGCGGGAGTTGCTCACCACCACGTCGTAACCGGCCGCGACTGTGAGCCGCGCCACCGTGCCGCCGATGTGTCCGGTACCGATGAATCCGATCGTCGTCATTCCCCCGACAACCGCAGGCGCAGGCGCGGCATTCCGCAATTGTCAAGTTAGCGATGATCTTCACAGGTCGGTATCAGTCGGGAGGGGAGTGCCTTCGGTCGCTGCTGGACATTAGCGTTCTGTGGTGACGAATACGGAGATTACGGCGCATGCGGGAGGGACCTGGACACTCGGGGATCAGGTCGTCAACCGAATGGGCTTCGTTCTCGATGTTGAAGCCGTACGGCATGCCGAGGCGCTCGCAGAAGGTGTTGCGGCGCGGCGGGGTGATGCTGAAGAGCAGCACCCCGCTCCGCGCCTCGGCGAGCTTGGACAGCAGTGAGTTACGAGACACCCGCCCAGCGTAGAGAGGTGTCTAACCGTGGTCGGCGCAGCAGGGTGTGGGGTCCCGCGTTTCGAACGGGACCAGCACGCCACCCACGGCCGGCATGCTCACCAGGACGAGGTCGTCACCCCGGAACTGCGGGCGTACGAAGTCGCGCGTGTCAAGTGTCTGCTCGGCCGGGGCGACACCGGAGCCGAGCACCTCGACGCGGTCGATCGCACTCCGCGCCAGCACGTCGCCGACGGTGAGCGTGCCGGTCAGGTCCGGCGACCCGGGGAAGACGACCGCTCGGCCGAACTTCCCGGCAGCGGCTTCGGCAGCGGCCGGCTGCAGCTCCGCGGGGGAAGGCAGGTCGGAAACACCCTGGAGGCTGATCGCGACGTGCGGGAACGGCGAGCGTACGAGGTGGGTGCAGGCCAGCGTGGGCGCCGGGTCGAGCGACAGGATCCAGTGATCGGCGGCGCCGGCCTCCCGGTGGCCGAGGGAGACTCCCACGGTCCGAAGGCCGGCGACCGAGCGGTGCCAGGTCACTTGGGCAGGACCCAGATCGGGTTGGTGTAGAACCACAGGTCGCCCCACGGGTCGGCGTCGCCGATCACGTCGAGCTTCGGACCGTGCGGGTCGACCGAGGCACCCATCAGGCCAGGCTGCGTACGGTTGCCGTCGGTGCCCCGGACCCGTACGTAGAACGGCTTGTCGAGGCGGCCGAGCGAGCAGGTCAGCGCGATGCGGCCCGAGGTCTTGGAGATCTCGAACGACTTGACGACCTTGGTGTTCGGGGCGGTGAACGCGTCCCGGTCGGACACCGGCCCGGTCACCGTGCCGACGATCACGTCGACGCGCTTGAGGACTGCGACGAACTGCGCCCAGTTCGGCACGTCCTGCAGGTCGATGTCGAGGGTCAGTTCGGTGGAGGTGCCGCGCTTGGTGTGCAG
>DASRYP010000305.1:0-4910 GCA_035687165.1 Actinoplanes sp.
ATGGCGTGAAGGTGATCTCGATCGGCATGTTCACCGCGGGCAACGCCGCCGTGGTGTGGCGCGGCCCGATGCTGCACCGCGCGCTGCAGCAGTTCCTGGCCGACGTCTACTGGGGCGACCTCGACGTGCTCCTGCTCGACCTGCCCCCGGGCACCGGCGACGTGGCCATTTCCCTGGCCCAGCTCCTGCCCAACGCCGAGATCCTGGTCGTCACCACGCCGCAGACGGCCGCTGCCGAGGTGGCCGAGCGAGCCGGTGCGATCGCCATGCAGACCCACCAGCGCCTGGTCGGCGTGGTCGAGAACATGTCGTGGCTTGAGCTGCCCGACGGCTCGCGCATGGAGGTCTTCGGCGCCGGCGGCGGTCAGAAGGTCGCCGACTCGCTGACCACCACGATGGGCGCCTCGGTGCCGTTGCTGGGACAGATCCCGCTCGATACCCGGGTGCGCGAGGCCGGCGACGCCGGCGACCCCATCGTGCTGACCACGCCCGACGCCCCCGCCGCGAAGGCTCTCGACGCCGTGGCCGACAAGCTGGCGCTGCGTCGCGACTCCCTCGTCGGCAAGCCGCTGGGCCTGACGGTGAACGCCCGGCGGTAACGGCTCGAACCGGCAATCGTCGCCGGTGAGATAACGCTCGGTCTCTCGACGGCGGGACTTCTCACCGGCTACGTCGCGCCCGGCTATGTCAGGCCCGGCTATGTCAGGCCCCGGCTACGTCGCGCCCGGCTACGTCGCGTCGAGGTCCAGCTTCTGGGCCACCGCCGGGGCGGAGCCGGGCTGGTTGTTCTTGAGGTCGGCGGCCGCGGCGACGTCGGTCAGGTCGCTCCGCACGCCGTTGAGGTCCTGCTTCACGTCGTCGAGGAGGCCCTGCAGCGGTTTCCGGATCGCCGCCTCGTCCTCCTCGCTCAGCAGGTGCTTGCGGATGAACGCCTTGGGGTGCAGGTCCTGCAGCTGCAGGTCGGTGCCGAGCTCGCGGTTGAGGTCACTCGTCGCGTTCTGCGCCATCGCGCGCAGGCCCCGCAGCATCCGCAGGCCATCGCCGATGACCTTGGGCAGCCGCTCACCGAAGATCAGCAGCGCCAGCAGCAGTAGCGCTCCGATCTCCCACCAGTTCAGATTTTCGAACATGTGGCCTCCCAGGTTCCGGCAGCAAGCCTACGCACGCGAGGTAGCCGATGGCAGTCCGCACGGCGATCAGTTCGAGTCGGCAGCCAGCTTCACCGAGGCCGTCTGGACCTTCGCCCCGCGACGGTACTCCACCGAGACGGTCGCGCCCGGGGCGTACTTGCGGACCAGGGCGATCAGGTCGGTGCCGTCTTCCAGCAGATGGCCGTTGATCTTGGTGACCGTGTCGCCGGCCTTCAGACCCGCCGCGGCGGCCGGCCCGGACGGCTCGACCGAGCGCAGCCGGGCGCCCGTCGCGGTGTTGCCGCCGGTGGTCACTTCCGCACCGATCACCGTCCGCCGGGCCTTGCCGTGGTCGATGATGTCGCTGGCCACCCGGCTGGCCTGGTTGATCGGGATGGCGAAGGCGAGGCCGATGTTGCCCGCCTCGGTCTCGCTGCCGCCGACCGAACGGATCACCGAGTTGACCCCGATGACCTGACCGGCCGCGTTGACCAGCGGACCGCCGGAGTTGCCCTGGTTGACTGCGGCGTCGGTCTGGATCGCCGCGTAGTAGCGCGTGGTGCCCGCGTCGCCGGCCTCAATGGTGCGGTCCAGGGCGCTGACGATGCCCGCGGTGACCGTGTTGACCAGAGCCAGCGGGGACCCGAAGGCGAGCACCGGGTCGCCGACCGCGATCGAGTCGGAGTTGCCGATGCCCACCGGGGTGAGACCGGATTTGGCGACCTTGATCACAGCGATGTCGGACTGGGGATCACGACCGACCAGTTCGGCGCGGGCGGTGGAACCGTCGCTGAACGACACCGACATCGCGTCGCCGCCGCCCTCCACCACGTGGTCGTTGGTGATCACATAGCCGTCGGCCGAGACCACGAAACCGGAGCCGATCGCGCCGGTCACCCGCACGGTCACCACGCTCGGCAGCACCTTTCCGGCGACCCCGGCCAGCGAATCGGGCGCCCGGTTGGCGGCCGCGGGCGGGTCCTCGGCACCCGCGCCGAGCTGCGTGCCACCACCACCGCCGACCCCGCCGCGGACTGCGAAGACGTAGCCCAGGGTGCCGCCCAGACCGCCCGCGAGCAGGGCCGTGATCAGGCAGATCAAGAGAATCGGCGCGTACGACCGGCGGGGCGCGTCGGGGTCGACGACCGGCTCAGGCGGCGGGCCACCCACCGGCGGCGGGCTCGGCACCACCACAGCGGTCGGCGCATAGGGGTCACGCCACGGGTCAGCGAGCGCGTCAGACCACCAGGGCGACCCCGGTGCGACGGGCTGACCATTGGCGGACGGCGGAGTGGGACGCACGTTCCAGCCATCGGTCACGTCGGTGCCTCCACTCGAAATCCTCCCGGGCTCCCCCTCCAGGATGACATGGATCGCGGACGACGCCCGGGCCCGGCCCTTTTATGCATCGACCACCCCCCGCATCCCGCGAGAGCATCGCTCTACTCTCTTATCCGATGTACGTGGTTGCGTCCACGCGCGTCCGCCAACCGTCCGGAGGTCGTCATCGTCCCGTCAGCCCGACCGATCGGCCCGTCGACGGGCCAGGCCCTGCAATTCGCCGAGGCGTACGCCAGTGAGGACATCGTCCTGCAGACCGCGCGCAGCCTCGCGCACGAGCTAGGTCTCGACAGTGTCACCCCGGCCGTGGGGTCGGTGCTGCGCCTGCTCGCGGCGGCCGGCAGCGCCAAGGCCGTGGTCGAGATCGGCACCGGCGCCGGGGTCAGCGGCGTGTGGCTGCTGCGTGGCATGCGGGACGGCGTGCTGACCACGATCGACGTCGAGAACGAGCACCAGCGGGTCGCCCGGCGCATCTTCGTCGAGGCGGGGTTCGCCGCGTCGCGTACCCGGATCATCACGGGCCGCGCACTGGACGTGCTGCCCCGGCTGGCCGACGGCGCTTACGACCTGGTCTTCGTCGACGCCGACGTGACCGAGGTCGGGGCCTGCGCCGATGCCGCGCTGCGCCTGCTGCGCCGGGGCGGGGTGCTGCTGGTGAACGGCGCGCTGGCCGGTGGGCGGATCAGCGACCCGGCCGCGCGCGACGTCGACACGCTGACCATCCGCGAGACGGTGCGGTCGATCCGCGAGTCCGAGGAGTGGATCCCGGCGATCGTCCCGTCCGGGGCGGGCCTGCTCGCCGCGGTCAAGCGCTGACCGCGGCCGAGCCGATCGAGGCCAGGTAACGCAGCAACGGCCGTCCGCCCCAGCCGGTCGCGCCCGGGTCAGCTCGAGCGCGGCGGTGTCGTAGGCCACAGCGTCGGCCAGCACCCTTGGCCGGGTCGCGGGTCCGGGCGTCGTCGAGGTGGTCGGTCCGCCGGATCGGAAACACGAGAGCGTGACCTTTGTCGAAGACGTGGAAAGCCCGCCGGTACGGGAGGTACCGTACCGGCGGGCTCGCGTGAAACGTCAGCCGGCGATCGACTTCAACGCGTCACCCAGCGCGCTGGCCTCGTCCGGAGTCATCTCAACGACGAGACGGCCACCACCTTCCAGCGGGACACGCATGACGATGCCCCGACCCTCCTTGGTGACCTCCAGCGGACCATCGCCCGTCCGCGGCTTCATCGCCGCCATCTTGTCTCCCCTCAGACCTACATCAGGGTGTCGGTGGGTTGGTCCCACAGCCACTTGCCCTACGCCACGTGCTCAGCCCCACGTGACGCGTTATCTAGTTTCCGACGGCCGGCCGAAGGCCATCACGCGCTGAACGCGACCCGGCCCACCGTGCCGATCAAACATTTTCCCTGATGAACACCGGCGAACCCAAACCCAGCCCGGGCGGATGTGACAGCGTCTAGCATATCGCCTTTTGGGCTGTCACAATGTGCGGTCATGCAGGCGCGGTCGGCACTCTTCGACCTGTACGGCGACTACCTCCGCCCTCGAGGCGGCCGAGCGCCGGTCGCGGTCCTGGTCAGACTGCTTGCGCCGATCGGCATAACACCGCCCGCGGTACGCACGGCAGTCTCCCGGATGGTGCGGCAAGGGTGGCTGCGCCCGATGCGATTGGTCTCCGGACCGGGCTATCTCCTGACTCCCAAGGCGGCACGTCGGCTCGACGAGGCCGCAGCCCGGATCTACCGCACCGGGCGGTCGAGCTGGGACGGGCGCTTCGATCTGATCCTGCTCACCGGCGCGTTGGGCAAGCGGGAGGCTACCCGGCTGGCGTTCCTCGGGTACGGCGCGCTGGGCGAGCACACCTGGGTCGCGCCCCGTCCGGCCGACGAGGCGGACGCCGTACTCCAGGAGGTCGGGGTCGCCTACGAACGGTTCAGCGCCACCCACGCGGCGGGCTCGCCGACCGCCGCCGACGTGGTGGGCCGGGCCTGGGACCTCGGCGCGCTGGCCCGGTCCTACGAAGACTTCGTCGCGGCACTGCGGCCGGTGGTCACCTCGGTCAACGCCCGCAGCAGCGACGAGGAGGCGTACGCGGCCCGGTTTCATCTGGTCCACACCTGGCGATCGTTCCTGTTCCGTGATCCTCAGCTGCCCCCCTCGCTGCTGCCGCCCCGCTGGCCCGGGGCGAGTGCGGCAAGCTTCTTCGACCGCCACGCGGCCCGTCTGCGCCCCGCCGCGGACCGTCATGTGGAGCGTTGCCTTCAGTCGATCGCCCGCGCCCGTATGGGATTCTCGGAGCTATGACTGCCGTCCAACCGCCCCACCCGTCGCCCACGACCGGACCGAAGACGAGCTCACTGCTCGTCGACCGCACCGGCGCCGTCGTCACCCTCACCCTCAACCGGCCCGAGGCGATGAACGCCCTCGACGTCGAGCTCA
>DASRYP010000306.1:0-6133 GCA_035687165.1 Actinoplanes sp.
TACCTGTCCGACCAGGCCCCGTGGAAGCTCAAGTCCGAGGACGAGAAGCCCCGCCAGGGCACCATCCTGCACGTGGCGCTGCAGGTGGTCAGCGACGCGAACACGCTGCTGACCCCGTTCCTGCCGCACTCCGCGCAGAAGGTGTTCGAGCTGCTCGGCGGCGAGGGCGTGCATGCGCCGATGCCGCGCATCGAGGAGGTCGACGACCTCGACGGCGGGCCGTCCTACCCCGTGCTCACCGGCGATTACACCGTCGGCGCGCGCTGGGAGTCGGTCCCGTTGGTCGCCGGCACCCCGCTGGCCGCTCCGAAGCCCGTTTTCCGCAAGCTCGAGCCCTCGGTCATCGAGGAGGAGCTGGCTCGCCTGGCCGGCTGACCCAATTTCTCCCCCCGCGAGGCCCGGTCGCCCGAAAGGTGCGTTCGGGCCTCGTTCTTTTATGGGATTGATCGATAGATGGAAGATCGGTAACGTCTGCGCGTCACGGGGGAACGCAAGCGTTGCATCGAAACGGCTCCGTCCTGTCGCGAGCCGCTTCCAGCACATCCCCTTCGTGCGGTTCGATCCCCTCGAAGGAGTATTTATCTTGAACTCTCGCCTCTCGCGTCCGCTGCTCGCGGCCGTCGTCAGCGGTGCGTTCCTGGCCGGCGGTGGTCTCTTCACCGGCCCGGCGTTCGCCGACCCGACGCCGACGCCAGAAGTGACCGAGTCGACGGGCACGTCGGAGCCGACGACGGACCCGACGACGGATCCCACCACGGAGCCGACGACGGACCCCACGGACCCGACGACGGAGCCCACGACGGCGCCGACCGACGATCCGACGACGGCGCCGACCTCGGCCCCGCCCACCACCACAGCGCCGCCCGCCACGACGGCGCCGACCTCCGCGCCACCCACCACCACGCCGCCGTCGGCGGACAAGACCGCGCCCTCGGGCACCTTCACCCCGAACCGGTGGGCCATCTGGACGGGCCAGTCGGTCACGCTGACCCTGGCCGGTATCAAGGACAACGTGAGCACGCCCGCGCAGATCAAGCGCGTGGTCACTTGGGGTGACGGCACCAGTTCGTCGGTGAACCCGGCCGCGACGACCGTCGCCCACACCTACAAGTCGTCCGGGAAGAAGCCGATCACGCTGACGCTGACCGACGCCGAGGGCAACAAGCGCGTGGTCAAGTCGGGCGGCCCGACCGTCTCCGTCCCGGCGCTCAAGTTCAAGCTGAGCCGGACGGCGGTCTACCCCGGTCAGAAGTTCGTCTGGGAGATCACCCAGGTGCCGGCCGGCGCCACCAAGCTTACGGTCGCCTGGGGTGACGGACGCGCGTCGGTTCTGCCGGTCAAGAAGCAGAAGGTTACGCGGTACTACTTCGTCACCCCGAACAACTACCTCGTCACCCCGGGCGTGAAGGTCCTCAAGGCCTACGTGTCCAACAAGTACGGCGCGGCCACCCCGCTGACCGTGGGCAAGGTCCTGCTGGTGAAGGACACCTCGCGTCCGGTCGTCAAGCTCACCCTCCCGAAGAAGCCGAACAAGGCCTCGTCGTGGAAGGCGATCCGGGGCACCGCGACCGACAAGGGGTCCGGCATCAAGGAGATGTTCGTGATCGCCGTGGTCGACAAGAGCAACGGCTCGGTGGTCTGCTACTCGAGCAAGTCGAAGAAGTGGCTCACGATCACCGCGAACACCGACATCAACCGCTGCCTCAGCCCGGTGAAGGCGAGCAAGGGCAAGTTCGCGCTCGGCTTCAAGGGCAGCACGCCGAAGGGTCGTCTCCTCGTCGACGTCGCGGCCATGGACTGGGCCGGGCTGCTCAACAAGGAGATCATGTACGAGCGCACCATCAGCTGAGCTGACTGGTAGCCCCGAGGCCGGCGTCACCCCTGGCGGGGGGTGGCGCCGGCCTCGGCGTCTCCGGTCAGAGCGCGTACGGGATGTCGGCGATGTGGTGGTCCAGGAGCTCGCCGACCGGGGCCCAGGACTCGTAGACGCCGCGCTCGTAGCAGCGCGCCCTGGTGGCGGCCAGGGAGTCGTTGTCCGGGCGGACGAGGCGCAACCGCGCCCACGTCTCGTCCCGCTGCAGCACCCAGCACGGCACCTCGCGCCACCGGGCCTCGCCGCCGGGCACGTAGGCCACGATTTGCGCGTTGGCCGGCATGGGCAGGTCGGCGAAGCCCGCGGTGATGTACTCCGGGACGAGGTCTTCGTTGCTGGGCGTGAACCCGGTGCCGAGGATCATCGCGCCGACCCGGTTGTGGGCCTGCAGCGTCGCCAGGCCCGGCTGCCCCGGACTGCCCGGCACCTCGTAGTCGAGCGGGTCGACGGCCCGCCAGCGCAGCGCGAACGCCATCTCGCTGTGCTCCACGCCGTCGGTGCCGAGCATCGTCAGGTCGCGCGGCTCGTGCAGGTGGGCGATGTCACAGGCGCGATAGCAGAAGCCGTACGGATGCCAGCCGCCCAGATGCCCGGCGACCTGCTCGGCCGAGAGCACCTTGATCATTCGCGTGCCGCGGAGCACCGCGGCCGTGTCCCGGATCTGCCGCAGCAGTGGGTCGTCGCGATGGTCGGCCGACTGACTCATCCGCAGCACCTGCGCCCAGCCGAGGTCGCGCCGCAGCGGTGCGGAGAGCGCTGGCTCGAGGGAATCCGTGCCGATGGCATTGCCCTCGCCGGTCACAGTCACGGAGCGGAACGTATTCGGGACCTGGATGTCCGGTGAACAAACGGTGACCACCAGGTCGAAGTGCAGAATGTCTCACATGCCATCGTCACCATCGCAGTCCCGCCGGGACAAGGCCGCCCGGCGAGCCGGCGAGTTCCCCGCGCCGCCCGAACCGCTCGCCGTCGACGTCTTCGACAGCCACACCCACCTGGACCTGACCATCGAGGAGGCCGGTGTCCCCGGGGGCGAGAACGCCGACCCGGTCGAGGCCCTGATCACCGCCGCGGCGAAGGCCGGGGTGGACCGGATCGTGCAGGTCGGGGTAGACGAGGCGTCGTCCCGCTGGGGTGCCGAGCTGGCCGCCCGCCACCCGTCGGTGCTGGCCGCGGTCGCGCTGCACCCGAACGAGGCCCCTCGGCTGTCCGACCTGGACGAGTCGCTGCGCGTCATCGAGGCGCTCGCGGCGCAGTCCCGGGTGCGCGGCATCGGGGAGACCGGCCTCGACACCTTCCGTACGGGGGAGGACGGCCGCGCGGCGCAGGAGGCGAGCTTCCGGGCGCACATCGCGATCGCCAAGCGTTACGGCAAGGCGCTGATCATCCACGACCGGGAGGCCCACGAGGACGTGCTGCGCGTGCTGGACGACGAGGGTGCGCCCCAGACGGTCGTGATGCACTGCTTCTCGGGCGACGCCGTCTTCGCGACCGAATGCGTCCGCCGTGGCTTCTTCCTCAGCTTCGCCGGGACGGTCACCTTCGCCAACGCGGGTAACCTGCGCGAGGCGGCGGCGCTCACCCCCGCCGAACAGATCATGGTGGAGACTGACGCGCCCTACCTCACCCCCGTCCCGAATCGGGGCCGGCCGAACGCGTCGTACCTGATCCCGCTGACCGTGCGCGCCCTGGCCACGACCCGCGGCGACGACCTGGACGAGCTCTGCACCGCGATCTCGGCGAACGGCGAACGGGTCTTCGGCCCGTGGCGCTAGCCCGCGAGCCGAACCTTGACGCCCAGGGTCTCGCCGAGGGCTGCGAGCAGGAGGCTCGCCACCTCGTCGCCCGACTTCTCGACCGCCACGCGCAACATCAGCAACTGAGTCATGCGCCTGTTCGTCCCCCGGCTAGGCTAGGCACCCGTGGCTGACGGACTTCTCGGCCCGGCGGAGATCCGGGAACTGGCAGCACGGCTCGGCGTGGCCCCGACGAAGAAACTCGGCCAGAACTTCCTGCACGACCCGAACACGATCCGGCGCATCGTCGCCGCGGCCGGGCTCACCCCCGACGACGTCGCGCTCGAGGTCGGACCTGGGCTGGGCTCACTCACCCTCGGCCTGGCCGGCGCGGTGCGGCAGGTGCACGCGGTCGAGATCGACCCACGGCTGGCGGCGGCCCTGCCCGAGACCGTCAGCGTGCCCCACCTGACCGTGCACAATGCCGACGCGCTGCACGTCCGGGGCGTCGACTTCGACCCCCCACCGACGATGCTGGTCGCGAACCTGCCCTACAACGTGGCCGTGCCGGTGGTGCTGCACCTGCTGGCCGAGCTGCCCACCCTGCGCGGCGGCCTGGTGATGGTGCAGAAGGAGGTCGCCGACCGGCTCGTCGCGGGTCCCGGTTCCAAGGTGTACGGGATTCCGTCCGTGAAGCTGGCCTGGTATTCGCAGGCCCGCTCGGCCGGCAAGGTGCCGCCGGCGGTCTTCTGGCCGGTGCCCAATGTGGATTCCGGTCTGGTCGCCTTCACCCGCCGGGAGCCACCACCCGGGGTCGACCGTAAAGAGGTTTTCGCGGTTGTCGACGCGGCCTTCGCCCAACGCCGCAAGACCCTTCGAGCGGCCCTCGCAGGCTGGGCCGGCAGCGCCGATCGAGCCGAGAAAGTCCTGGTCGCGGCCGGGGTGAGCCCGCAGGCGAGGGGTGAGGCGCTGACCGTGGAGCAGTTCGCGGCGATCGCGGCGGCGGCAAAATCGTCGCCCCCCGGCGGTAAGCTCAGCCCGTCCGACGCGCAGCCCGAGGAGGTGGAGTCGTGACCGCGGAACCGATCGGTGATCTCCCCCGGGCGCCGGACCCGAGGAAACAGCGAACGGGCGCATACCCGCTCGAGAACGTTCTCCGGCTGCCGGAGGACGTTCCCCGCGTCGAGCTAACGGACGGAGTCCGGTCAGTGGTCCCCTCGCCCTCGATTCGGGATATCACTCCGTGACGGAAGCCTGGGGACCGGACGACGACGAGCCGCGCCGGCATTACGGCCCGGTGCGGGTGCGGGTGCCGGCGAAGATCAATCTCCATCTCGCCGTCGGGCCGCTGCGTTCCGACGGGTTCCACGAGCTGAACACCGTCTATCACGCGATCAGCCTCTTCGACGAGATCACCGCGCGGGCCGGCGACACCCTGACCCTCACGATGGAGGGCGAGGGCACCGGCACCCTCGCGCTCGACGAGACCAACTTGATCATGCGGGCGGCCCGGGCGCTCGCGGCGCGCACCCGCGTGCCGGCCTACGCCCGCCTGCATCTGCGCAAGTCGATCCCGCTCGCCGGTGGGCTGGCCGGGGGCAGCGCCGACGCCGCCGCCACCCTGCTCGCCTGCGACCTGCTCTGGGGCACTGGCCTGTCCCGCGAGGAACTGGCCGAGGTCGGCGCCACCCTCGGCTCCGACGTGCCGTTCCTGTTGCACGGCGGCACCGCCCTGGGCACCGGACACGGCGAGGCGATCAGCCCGATCCTGGCCCGCCCGACCACCTGGCACTGGGTCGTCGCCGTGGCCGACGGTGGCCTGTCCACCCCCGAGGTCTACCGCAAGCTCGACGAGATGCGCGGCAGCGCCTGGCCGCCGCACGCGCTCGGCGACCCCGACGAGCTCATGACCGCGCTCCGCCAGCGCAACCCCGAGGTGCTCGGCGCCGCGCTCGGCAACGACCTGCAGGCCGCCGCGCTGGCCCTGTGGCCCGCGCTGGCCGACGTGCTCAAGGCCGGCCACGAGGCCGGCGCCGTCACGGGGCTGGTCTCCGGCTCGGGCCCGACCTGTGTGTTCCTCGCCACCGACGCGGCCCACGCGGGCCGGGTCGCGGCCGGGCTCAATGAGGCCGGAGTGTGCCGCGAGGCGGTCACCGCCCGGGGCCCGATGCCGGGCGCGCGGGTAACCTAGAACCATCGTGGCGAACATCATCAATCTGGACCGGGTCAACAAAGGCTACGGGGCCGCCGGTCAACTCCTCACCGACGTCTCCCTCGGGCTCGACGACGACGCCCGCATCGGCATCGTCGGCCTCAACGGAGCCGGCAAATCGACACTTCTGCGGCTGCTGGCCAAGAGCGAGGATCCCGACTCCGGCCGGGTCACCCACCGGCGCGACCTGCGCGTGGCGACGCTCCCGCAGACGCTGAACCTGGCCGGCGACCTCACCGTGCGGGACGTCGTTCTCGGCACCGCCTGGCTCCCGGTGGGCATGGGTGCCGAGCACGAGTGGGCCGGCGACGC
>DASRYP010000307.1:0-3281 GCA_035687165.1 Actinoplanes sp.
GTGGTCGGGTCCACGCTGTTGGGCATCGACGGGGCGTTTCCGCACCCTCCTCACCCGCTTCCGGGCGGGCCCGGAACCTCCCGCACAGGGGCAGCTTTGCGTATCCCTGCGCGTTACCATCCGTGATCTAACACCGATGCGCAAGGCCACTGAACAGCGCGAATGGCTTTGGTCTGACTAATGCCAAAAGCCAGATTTGCCAGGCCGAAAACCTGGCGATCATGCAGCGACGGGCGTAGAAAGAACTGGCGAGGATCGAAACGGAAGTCCCGGGATTCCTGGGGCAAATTGAGCGTTCCTCGTGCACGGCCGCCGGAAACCCACGTGCGATTCGCCACGGTAGGCACGTTGCTGCGGGACCACGGCCCCCTGGGCTCCATTTGAGGAGCCGCGAGGCTTGTGGACTGCCGACAACGAGACCCAGGTGCACGCCTGATAACCCGGTCCGGACGCGCAACAGCCGGCGCCCCTCTGCGGGACGCCGGCTCTAAACTTTCCCGCCGGCGCCGCTTCGCGTATGTGCTGTCCGCCGCCGAGCTCAGCCGCCGCTCGCGGCCAGGTGCCTGGCGCGCAACTCGTGATAGACGGCGCGGAAGAGCCGCGGCCGCGAGTGAAAGTCGACTCCCTGCGCCCAGAGCTCGGTGTTGACGGTCGAACCGTCGCGCCGCTCGATCAGCACGGTCAGCCCGCTCGGGATGCGAAAGGGGCCGATCCGGTGGCTCGCGTCGTGCAGGTGCACCTGAGTGATGTCGGCCCAGGCCATCGTGCGCGAACGCAGCAGACCGTGGATGCGCAGGCCGTCAACGCCGACGTAGGCGCCCATCAACAGGATGCGGTGCGTGCCGATCACCCACACGGCGGCGAGCCCGCACGCCAGCAGGCGTACGCCGTGCCCGGCCAACTCGAACGTCTCGATCGAGCTCCAGGCCAGCAGCGCGAGAGCGAGCGCCTCCCAGCCGATGATCACCCAGCGCCCGGCGCCCGGCGTGTACGGGCGTTGCCACGTCTCCACGTCAACGAGTCTAGGAACCGCCGGGCGCCACGCGGCCTGTTCACACACAATGACGACTCGACGACGGACTGGTCATACAGCCGCCAGCACCTCGTCGCCGACCTTGGTGATCTCGTCCGCAGCGACGGTCACCGCGGCAGCGTAATGGCGCAGCCAGGAGCGGACCCCGTCGGGCGTGCCGGTGGCATAGGCGCCCGCGGCGCCCACATACTCCGGTTCACGTGCGAGATGCCCCACCTCGACCGCCACCAGACCGCGGGGGTCGAGGCCTCGGCTGATCAGGGTCAACCGCGCGGCGGCCCGGGCCACGACACCGGCGGGACCGGCGAACGGGCGCAGCGTGATCAGCTCGGCGTGCACGATCGCGGCGAGCAGCAGCGGGGGCGTCCGGTCGTTGCCCGCGACCAGCCCGGCGAGCAGGTCGACCCGCTCGGCGCCCGCGATCAGCCGGCCCAGGTCGGCCGGCGGAACCGCGCCCCGCCCCGCGAGCACGTGCAACTTGGCGAGCACCTGACGGGGTGCGCGCGGCCAGAGGTCGACCAGCCCGCCCACGCCTTCGGCGACCCGCAGGGCGCCTTGCACGACCTGATCGGTGACTGTCCCCCCGCGTACGTCATCGAGGTCGTAGTTGTTGCCCTCGAGCGTGGCACTCGCCACAGCCGCGCGAAGGCTGGCCTCGGCCGCGACCTGGCCGCCGTGCCGTCGCAGGGCGCGGTGCCGCATGGCAGCGTCGACACGATCGCGCGCCTCGGTCAGTGCGGGAGCGACGTCGGCCAGGTCGAGGAGCGGGGCAAGGGGATCCACGAGGAACACCGTATCCGGTGGGACAGGCGGAACCCGGGGTGCGCGAACAGGCGCATAACTGGCAAGATTCGCGCAGGACCAAGCACCCTTTGGTCACCCGGCGCGGCCACGACGCCATCCGGCGCGCTGAGCCGCGCAACCCGTCGCCGGTAGTCACCGGCACAACTAGTGTGCAACAAAGATGCCCGGGTCAGCAGTGAAGAGGAGCCGCCCTCATGAGCGAGACATTGGCGAACCTGTCATCGGAGAACCGGCAGTTTCCGCCGCCGGAAGCGCTGGCGGCAGACGCCAACGTGAAGGCGGACGCCTACGAGGAAGCCGCTGCCGACCGCCTTGCCTTCTGGGCGACGCAGGCCGAGCGACTCACCTGGGCCAAGAAATGGGATCAGGTACTCGACTGGTCCAACCCGCCGTTCGCGAAATGGTTCGTCGGTGGCGAGCTGAACATCGCCTACAACTGCGTGGACCGGCACGTCGAGGCCGGCCAGGGTGACAAGGTCGCCATCCACTGGGAGGGCGAGCCCGGCGACACTCGCGCGATCACCTACGCCGAGTTGCTCAAGCTGGTCAGCCAGGCCGCCAACACCCTCACCGACCTGGGCGTCGGCGTCGGCGACCGGGTGGCGATCTACCTGCCGATGGTTCCCGAGGCCGCGGTCGCGATGCTGGCCTGCGCCCGCATCGGCGCCACGCACAGCGTCGTCTTCGGCGGCTTCTCGGTCGAGGCGCTCTCGACCCGCATCGCGGACGCCGATGCCAAGCTGGTCATCACGGCCGACGGCGGTTACCGGCGCGGCAAGCCGTCCGCGCTCAAGCCGACCGTCGACGAGGCCGTCGCGAAGAGCCCGAGCGTCGAACACGTGCTCGTCGTGCGCCGCACCGGCCAGGACGTCGACTGGACGGACAAGGACGTCTGGTGGCACGAGACCGTCGAGCAGGCGAGCACCGAGCACAAGGCGCAGCCGTTCGACGCCGAACACCCGCTGTTCATCCTCTACACCTCGGGCACGACCGGTAAGCCGAAGGGCATCCTGCACACCACCGGCGGCTACCTGACTCAGGTCTCGTACACGCACAACGCGGTCTTCGACCTCAAGCCCGAGACCGATGTGTACTGGTGCACCGCCGACATCGGCTGGGTCACCGGGCACTCCTACATCGTTTACGGCCCGCTCTCCAACGGCGCCACCCAGGTCATGTACGAGGGCACGCCGGACACCCCGGGCCGCGACCGGTTCTGGCAGATCGTCGACAAGTACAAGGTGTCCATTCTCTACACCGCGCCCACCCTCATCCGGACGATGATGAAGTGGGGTGACGACATCCCCGCCGGGTACGACCTGTCCTCGCTGCGCATCCTCGGCAGCGTCGGCGAGCCGATCAACCCCGAGGCCTGGATGTGGTACCGCGAGAACATCGGCCGCGATCGTTGCCCGATCGTCGACACCTGGTGGCAGACCGAGAC
>DASRYP010000308.1:0-8014 GCA_035687165.1 Actinoplanes sp.
ACCGGCGTCGGCGACCTCGAGACGTGGGATGTCTCCGACAGCGGCATCAAGCGCTTCGAGCAGGCGGTCATGGGGGGTGGGGACATCGCCGACGTGGTCCGCGCGGCAACGCGGGCCGCGCCGGCGGGTGAGCGCTTCAACTACTCCACCTTCGACACCCAGCTCCTCGGCTGGGTTCTCGAGGCCGCGACCGGTCAAACCCTGGCGGCGTACGCGTCGGAACACCTTTGGCAGAAGCTCGGCTGTGACCGCGACGCCTACTACTGGCTCACCCGCGGCCGCCCGCGCACCGCGATCGGTGGCGGCTCGTTGAACGCGACCGCCCGCGACCTCGCCCGCATCGGCCTGCTGATGTCGAACGACGGCGTCGTCGCCGGCGAACGGATCGTGCCGCAGGAATGGGTGCGCCGCAGCCGCGGCAACGACCGCCCGCAACTCCAAGTCGGCGCGCTCGGTCCCAGCGGTTACGCCCACTACGGGTACGCCAATCAGTGGTGGACGCTCGGCAACGAGTGTTTCAACGCGTTCACCGGGCTCGGCGTGCACGGCCAATACCTCTACGTCGACCCGGACGCCGAAGTCGTCATCGTGAAGTGCAGCGCGTGGCCCACCCAGGACGACGAGCGCCGCGACGCCGAGACCGTCGCCGCCCTCCGCCGAGTGGCCGACCACTTCGCCTGCCCCCGCTGATTTCCCCACGCTCCGCCGTTCCATCGCACCACGGTTCTCCCGCTTTGCCCGGAGCGCTCGGGCCTGGTACGCCCTGACCAGGCCCGAGTTTCCTTCCCCTCGCCCGTTCTCGCGCCGCGGACCCTCCTGTCCGCGGCGCGAATGACGCTGCGCGATTTCTCATTCCGCGAAAGGAACCATCGATGCACCCTGCCCGGAAAAGGCACCCCGCCGTCTCCGTTCTCGCGGCGGTCCTGATAACTCTCCTCGCCGTCCTGGCGACCCTTTCCCCGGCTCGGGCCGCCCGCGCCGCCGACCTGCCGGGATTCGTGCTCTCCAGCGCGACCGCGACACTTCCGGCCGAGCTGTCCCCGCTGGCGAACGGCAAGCGCGTCCAGTACGTCTCGACCAATGTCAACGGCGGGCTCATCACCGCGACCGGCCTGGTCCTCACCCCGAAGGCCGGCAAGAACAACAAGATCGTCGTCTGGGGACACGGCACCACCGGTCTGGCCGACCAGTGCGCCCCCTCGACGAGCCAGGCGGTGTTCTGGCCCGAGGCCCGAGCCGCGATCGCCGTGCTCCTGCAGCGCGGCTGGACCGTCGCCGCCCCCGACTACCCCGGCCTGGGCACCGCCCTCCCCCACCCCTACCTGGTCGGCGCCAGCGCCGCCCGCTCGATGATCGACAACGCGAAGGCGGCCCGCAACCTCGACGCCACGCTCGGCACCCAGTACGTCATCGACGGCCACTCGCAGGGCGGCCAGGGCGCGCTGTTCGCCAACGAGTTCGCCCCCTCCTACGACGGCGCGCTGGTCCTGCGTGGGGTGTCCGCGATCGCGCCGGTCTCCAACGCCGACCTGTTCGCCCCGCTGATCCCCGGCACGGCCGCGCAGGGCTACCTGGTGATGGCGCTCTACGGCCTGCAGGCGGTGGATCAGAGCGTGATTCCGCAACTGCTGCTCGCCCCCACCGCCCGGCAGCGCACCGGCGTCCTGCAGAGCGGTTGCCTCAACGAGATCCTCGCCGCGTTCGCCCCGCTGACCGCCGCGCAACTGCTGGTCGGCGGCGCCCTGCCGCAGAGCGTGGTGAACAAGCTGTCCAAGTACGCCAACCCCGGCCAGAAGGCCCCCAGCGCCCCGATCCTGCTGGTACAGGGCACGGCCGACGAGGCGGTCCCCTTCGTGATCACGGCCGGCCCGCTGCTCACCCAGCTCACCGCCTACAGCCAGCCGGTCCAGTTCGTCGAGATCGACGGCGCCACACACGACGGTGCCGTCCTGCAGAGCACCACCACCGTGGCCGACTGGATCGCGGCCCGCTTCACCTAGTCCCCGCACCTCCGAGGTCCTGACAACGCCGGCGCCGCCCGCCACGACGAGAGCGGTGCCGGGCCGGGGTTCAGCCCGTGGGGCGTGACGTGGTCGCGCAGAGATCGAGGAGTGCCCGCGCCCACCCAATATGTCCAGGACAATGCGACCCACGGCCGGCGCCGTCCCCACCCCGCCCCAGAGGAGCTCTCGTGAAGGCCATTGTCCACAACGTCTACGGCGACGCCGACGTGCTGCACCTCGACGACGTGCCCACACCTACGATCAAGCCCCGGCAAGTTCTCGTACACGTCCACGCCGCCGGCGTCGACCGAGGCGCGTGGCACGCGATGACCGGATTGCCGACGGTGGCCCGCCTGGGATTCGGACTGCGAAAGCCCCGTCAGCGCACCCCCGGCCTCGACCTGGCCGGGGTGATCTCGGCCGTCGGCGATCAGGTCACCGACTTCAAGGTGGGCGACGAGGTCTTCGGTGAGGGTTCGAGCATCTGGGCCGAGTATGCACGGGCCAACCCCGTACGACTTATCCACAAGCCCGCCCACCTCTCGTTCGACCAGGCAGCCGTCATCCCCACCTCGGGGGCGACCGCTCTCCACATGCTCACCCCGTCCACCGGCCCGGGCCGTGCGGTCCTGGTGATCGGCGCCGGGGGCGGAGTCGGCTCCTTCGCGGTCCTGCTGGCCAAGGCCCGGGGTGACACGGTGACCGCAGTCTGCAGCACGGCCAAGATCGAGGCCGTGCACGGGTTCGGCGCCGACCGGATCATCGACTACACCCGTGAACCGTTGACCGGCTCCTACGACCTTATCGTCGACATAGCCGGGAATCGTCCCCTTGCCTTCCTCCGCACGCTGCTCAAACCGCGCGGCGTCCTGTCCATAGCCGGCGGCGAGAACGGCGGCCGCTTCTTCGGTGGGCTGGAGCGCAACCTGAAGGCTCTGGCCGTCTCGCCGTTCCTCAAGCAGACCCTGCGTGCCCCCATCGTGATCGCCGACCGCGAAGACCTGGCCGCCCTGACCTCGATCGCGTCCCCCTTGGAGCGCACCTATCCCCTGGCCGAGGCTTCCACCGCCATGCACCGCCTGGCTACCGGAGGCGTAGCCGGCAAACTCGCCCTGATCATTGAGCCCACCTACCGCGGGCTCGGGGCGCCGGGCGAGTTGGAATGATCTATGAATGTTGACGCCGACGCCTCTGATGGGGCTTGTTACCGGATTCTGGAGTTTCAAGACGTTCGCGGCCGCGGTGGAGATGGAACTCTTCACCAAGCTCGCCGGCGGACGCACCTTGACCGTCGCGGAAGCCGAGGTGGAGCTGGGGATTCCGGAGCGCCCGGCGGACCTTCTGCTCACGGCCTGCGCGTCGCTCGGCCTACTCGAAAAGGACGGTGACGGCTACCGCAACACCGAACTCGCCGAGGAGTTTCTCGTCCGGGGCAAGCCCTACTACTTCGGCGGGCAGGTCTCGTACTGCGATCAGCGTACCTATCTGCCCTGGCACCGGATCGGTGAGGCGCTTCACTCGGATCGGCCGCTCACCTGGGATCCGGCGACACAGGAGTCGATGTTCGACACGGCGGATCCGCGGATGCTGGAGAGCTTCTGGGGAGCCATGTACTCGACGTCGATCTTCACGGCCAAGGCGCTCGCGGGACGGATCGACCTGAGCGGCAAGAAACGCCTGCTCGACGTGGGTGGCGGCTCGGGGGCGTACGCGATCGAGTTGTGCCGTTCGCTGCCGGGGCTGAGCGCTACCGTGTTTGATCTGCCGCACGTCTGTGAGATCGCGGCCGGTAACGTCGCGAAGGCGGGTCTGGCCGAACAGATCGCTACGGCGGCCGGGGACTTCCTGAGCGACGAGCCCCTGCCGGGCGGCCACGACGTCGTGCTCTTCAGCATGATCCTGCACGATTGGGACGAGGCGACCAATCAACGGCTTCTGACCAAGGCGTACGAGGCTCTGGCCCCGGGCGGTCGCGCGGTGATCTCGGAGCTGCTGCTGAACGCCGAACGCACCGGCCCGGCCCCGGCGGCGCTCATGGGTTTGAACATGCTGGTCGAGACCGTCGGCGGCCGGAACTACTCGGACGTCGAATACGCCGCCTGGTTGCGACAGGCGGGATTCACCGACGTCCACACCGTCCACTTCGACGCTCCGGGCGCCAACGGCGCGGTCATCGGCACCAAGCGCTGAGGCGCGGACCGGCACGCGGCCCGTCAGCCGGCCCGGCGACTGACGAACAATTCGAGAAGCGGCAGCAACACCTCCGGCGCCTCGACATGAGCGTTGTGTCCGAGGCCCGGAAGCTCGACCGGGTCGACGCCGAGCGTGGTGATCTGGTCGGCGCTGACCATCGGGTCGTCCGCACCGCGGGCCAGCACCACCGGCACCGACGCGACCGCCAGCAGGGCAGCCACGTGCGGATCGCCCACGGCGAAAACGCGCGGGTCGAAGGCGGGCCGCCAACCCTCGGCCGTCTCCACCAACGCGGCAGCCGGAACCGAGCCGGCCACCGAAGCGGGCTCGGCCGCTGGAGTCGGAGCCGAGCCGTTCCCCAAAACGGGCTCGGCCGCCGGAGCCGGAACCGGGCCGGTCACCGGCGCGGGGGCAGCGAGGCCCGCGATCCGCAGATGGCGGTGCGCGGCCTCGTCGCGGGTGGCGTAGACCGGCGCCGGCCGCTCAGCAAGAGCCGCCGCCCGCGCCAGTTCCTCGTCCGACCAGTCCACCTTGATGCCGAGCCCCACCACCGCCCGCACCCCGGGCCGCCCGGCGAGGTGCAGCCCGACCACGCCGCCGAAGGAATGCCCGACGATCACCGTGCCACGCGGATCGACCAGTCCGGCGACCGCCGCGGCCACCCCGGCGAAGGAGTACGACGGCAGGGCCGAGGAGCGGCCGTGCCCCGGCAGGTCAGGCGCCACCCAGGTGGCGTCGCCGAGCCGGGCGGTCAGCCCGTCCCACACCTCGGCGGTCGCGCCCAGTCCGTGCAGCAGCAGGTAGGTGGGCGCCTCGGTACCGCCGGTCAGTACACGCAGATCGGTCACTCCGACAGCATGCATCACAAGCCGGGCAGAAGTTGATCGCCACGCGACAATCAGAGAACGCCACGAGCAGGAACAAAAGCGGCGCGGCGCGTCTGAGAGGAGTGTCACCTCCACGCTCTACTATCAGGGATCTCCCAGCTCACGGGTAACAACCAGGAGTGACGAGCTCCAGTAGCGTGAGTCCCGTGAAATTGACCAGGAAGACGACGATCACGGTTTCGGCGGCCCTCGTGGTCCTGGTAATTGCGGCGATTGTGCTGGTCCGACGGGATTCTTCGCGGAACGGAACCGGAACCCAGGCCACCCCGACGGCCGGTCCCGCCAGCGGCGCGCAGCCCAGCCCTTCGACCAGCGCCGCGGAAACGCCGTGGACGGGCACCTGGGCCGTGGCTCAGCAGGACGGCGGTCGAGCTTTCGATCGGCAGACGGTCCGGCAGGTGCTCCGCACCAGCATCGGCGGCGATACCGTACGGATCCGCCTCTCCAACGAGTTCGGCAGCGACCCGTTGACGATCAGCGACGTCTATCTCGCCCGCCACCAGCGCACCAGCACGGTCGACGCGAGCACGAACGGCCGGGTGACGTTCGGCGGCGGCAATTCGGTGACCATCGAGCCCGGAAAAACCGCGGTCAGCGACGCGCTCGCGTTCGACCTACCGCCCGGCGCCGACATCGCGGTCAGTGCCTATGTCCCTGAGAGCATCAGTTCCGTCACTCAGCACACCTTCGCGAACCGCAACAACTATGTCGCTTCAGGCAACCAGAGCACGAAGGCGTCGCTCACCGGTGTCCGCACTTTTGACAACTACGCGTTCCTGGCCGGCGTCGACGTGCAGAACGCGGAGTCCGCGGGCGCAGTGGTCACGCTCGGCGCCTCGATCACCGACGGCTTCGACTCGACCTTCAACGAGAACCGGCGCTGGCCCGACCAGTTCGCCCGGCGGCTGCTCGCCGGGGGCCGTACGGTCGGGGTCCTCAACGCCGGCATCAGCGGCAACCAGCTCACCCAGGACGGCGCCGGGCAGAGCGCCTTGAAGCGCTTCGACCGCGATGTGCTGCAGCAGACCGGCGTCAAGTGGGTGATCATTTCGGACCTGGCGCTCAACGACCTCGGCGGCGACAATCCGCCCAACGGCGACACGCTGGTGGCGGCGCTCCAGCAGCTGATCAAGCTCAGTCACGACGCCGGGGTCAAAGCTTTCTGCGCGACCCTGACCCCGTACGAGGGTGCCGGTTATTGGAGTTCCGACGGCGAGGCCGGTCGGGAGACCGTGAACGACTTCATCAAGGCCGACGGCAGCGGCTGCGACGCGGTGCTCGACTTCGATGCCGCCACCCACGACCCCGCCTCCCCCACCCGCTACAACAGCCGCTTCGACACCGGCGACCACCTGCACCCGAACGACGCCGGCATGGAAGCGATCGCCGCCGCGATCGACCTGAGCCTGTTCCGTTCCTGAACAGGAGCCCACCGCACCGGCGAGACCGGCCAGGTACCCGGCAGGCTGGTCCTGCTGGTCGACTGACCCCTGGGAAAAGCGCTGGCCCCCAAGCCCGTCCCGCGGCAGGATCCCGTTCGGAAGCGTCCAGAAGGGAACGATGTCGATGTCTGAAGTCCGTACGGCGTCCGGGGCAGTGCGCGGCCGGCTCGAATCGGGCGTGGCGGTGTTCCGTGGCATCCCCTTCGCCGCGGCACCGGTGGGCGAACACCGCTTCGCGGCACCACAGCCGGTACCGCACTGGGACGGCGTACGGCCCGCCTTGTCTTTCGGCCCGCCGCCCCCACAGCCTGACCTGTTCGGCCGGCCCGAGGCGTCCGGCGACGAGTGGCTCACGGTCAATGTCTGGTCCCCCGATCCGGGCGCCGAACTGCCGGTCATGGTCTGGTTCCACGGGGGCGGCTACACGATCGGCGCGTCCAGCAGCCCCGAGTACGACGGTGGCCGCCTCGCGCGCGACGGTGGTGTCGTCGTGGTGACGTTCAACTACCGTGTCGGCTTCGAGGGCTTCGCGCAGATCGCGGGGGCACCGCCCAACCGGGGCCTGCTCGACCAGATCGCCGCGCTCGAGTGGGTGCGCGACAACGTCACGGCCTTCGGCGGAGACCCGAGCCGTGTCACCATCTTCGGCGAATCGGCCGGCGCGGGCTCAATCGCCGCCCTGCTGGCGATGCCGCGGGCGGCCGAACTGTTCCGCCGGGCCGTCGCCCAGAGCGTGCCCGGCGCGTTCTTCTCGACCGAGCTCGCCGCCGACATCGCCACCGCCTGCGCCGGCGAGCTGGGGTCGCGCCCGACGAGGGCGGAGCTGTCCACCGTCGACCCGGCACTGCTCGTCGCCGCCGCGGAGACGCTGATGACCGAACGACCGCCGCGGTGGGGCCGGGCCGGGCTCCGGTCGATCCTTTTCGCCCCGGTCGTCGACGGTGACGTCCTGCCCGGCACCCCGTGGCCGGCGCTCGCCGCCGGCGCCGGCCGGGACATCGACCTGCTGGTCGGCCACACCCGCGACGAGCAGCGGCTCTTCACCGCCCTGGACGGCCTGCTCGGCCAGGTCACGCCCGAACTGGCGGACGCGGCCCTCGCCGACTTCACCCCGCACGGCGAACACGGTTACCGGGACGGGTTTCCGGACGCGGGCCCCGACGAGCTCTACGAACTGGTCCACTCGGACTGGCTGTTCCGCATGCCCAGCCTCCACCTCGCCGAGGCCCAGGCCGACGGCGGCGGCCGGGTCCACGCGTACGAGCTGACCTGGCCGGCGCCGGGCCTGGGCGGCACTTTCGGCGCCTGCCACGGTCTTGACGTGCCCCTCGTCTTCGGCAACTTGACCAGCGGCCGGCCCGCCCTGCTCATCGGCGAGACCCCGTCCCCCGAGGCGGAGACGCTCTCCGCGCGGATGCGAACCGCCTGGACGACGTTCGCCGCCGACGCCGACCCCGGCTGGCCCGCCTACGACACCAGCGACCGCCTG
>DASRYP010000309.1:0-7878 GCA_035687165.1 Actinoplanes sp.
CGAGTCCGCCTGGCGGCCCGCGAGTGAAACCCGGGACGGGCTGCTCGGCATCTGGCGGGTCATGCAGGAGTGTGTGGCGGCCGGTCTCGAGGCCGAGGGCGTACTGCCGGGCGGGCTCAAGGTGCGGCGGCGAGCAGCGGCCACGGCACGCCAACTGCGGGCGGCCGGCAACCGCTCGGAGCACGCGATGGAATGGCTCACGGTGTACGCCATGTCGGTGAACGAGCAGAACGCCGCCGGTGGCCGGGTCGTCACCGCGCCCACCAACGGCGCGGCCGGGATCATTCCGGCCGTCCTGCACTACTACACCCGGTTCGTCCCCGATGCCGACGACGAGGGTGTGGTGCGCTTCCTGCTGACGGCCGGGGCGATCGGGCTGCTCTTCAAGGAGAACGCGTCGATCTCCGGCGCCGAGGTCGGTTGCCAGGGCGAGGTCGGCTCGGCCTGCGCGATGGCGGCGGCCGGACTGGCCGAGGTGCTGGGCGGCACACCCGAGCAGGTGGAGAACGCGGCCGAGATCGGCATGGAGCACAACCTGGGGCTGACCTGCGATCCGGTCGGCGGCCTGGTGCAGATCCCGTGCATCGAGCGCAACGGCATGGGCGCGGTGAAGGCCGTGACAGCGGCCAAGATGGCGCTGCGCGGCGACGGCCGTCATCACGTCTCCCTCGACAAGGTCATCAAGACCATGAAGGAGACCGGCGCCGACATGAAGGTCAAGTACAAGGAGACGGCCCGCGGCGGCCTCGCGGTCAACGTCATCGAGTGCTGACCCGCGCACTCTGAGCTCCGGGTGATGGCGGGAAGATCACAGCGGGTAGCCCGGGGTTGATTTCGTTTGCCAGGATCACGGCGTGTCTAGTCCCCGGTCCGAGCTGCGGCCGCCCGCCCCCGCGGCCGCGCCCACCGAGGGCCGCCACTGGTGGCGGCGTCTGCGTCTGCCGCTGATCATCGTCGTGGTGCTGGTGCTGGCCGTGATCGGGCTGCGCGGCCGCTATCCCGACCCGCGCGAGTTCGTCCGCGCGCTGACCAACGCCGGCCCCTGGTGGGTCGCGCTGGCCGTGGCCTTGCAAATCGTCTCCCTGCTCGCCTTCGCCTGGCAGCAACGCCAGATCATGAGAGCCTTCGGCGTCCGTCTCGGGGTGGGTTTCGCCCTGGCGGTGACCCTGGCCCGGACCGCGATCTCCATCTCGATGCCGGTCGGCTCCGCGGTCTCGGCCGGCTACGCGGGCAAGCAGTACCTGCGCACCGGCGCCTCGAAGGAGATCACCGCCGCCTCGATGATCGTCTCCGGCCTGGCCTCGATCGGCGGCCTGGCCCTGCTCTACGTGATCGGCGGCGCCGCCGTCCTGACCCGCGATCCGCAGCTGCTGGCGGGCCCGCAGCCGATAGCCGTGGTAGTGGGCCTGGCCGCCCTGACCACAGCCGCGATCGTCGTCGGCCGCCGCCTGATGCGCCGCCCCGCCGGACCGTCCCGCCCGCAGCCGGACAACCGCGTCGCCGCGTTCCTCCGCCGGACCCTCACCTCGGCCCGCGAGGCCTGGCAGGCGGGCGCCGCCCTGCGCGCCCGCGAGTGGATCGTCGGAACCCTCTACTGCGCCGTCAACTGGCTCACCGACCTGCTCTGCCTCGCCGCGACCTGCCACGCCGTCGGCCTCCCGGTCGGCATCACCAATCTCGCGGGCATCTACCTGGGCGTCCAGATCGTCCGCCAGGTCCCGCTCACCCCCGGCGGCATCGGCGTGATCGACACTGCCCTGGTCGCGGGCCTGACCGCGGCCGGCGCGACCGCCGTGACGGCCGCCGCCGCGGTGGTCATCTATCGCTTGATCTCCTGCTGGCTGCTCCTGCCCGCGGGTGGCGTCGCCGCGCTGTGGCTCCGCCGCGCCGTCACCCCGAACTGACCTTTTGGTTCAGCGGGTGCCCGGAACGGTAGGGATCGACTTGACCGATGGTGGTTGTTCACAATTGGCCGAGCTTGATGAACTTTGTCCACGGGGCCTTCCCATCGGCGTTCGCTGATGGTTAGTTGTCCGAATGAGACGGAGAGGCGCTTTCATCGCATTAATGGTCGTGGCACTCGTCGGGGCTTCCGCAACCCCGGCCGGAGCTGCGGCCCCTGCATACCGTTATCACTTCCTGACACCCGGCGGTCAGCCGAAACTGACCGAGACGGTGCCGGTGAACGTGGTATTCCTCGGCTATGAGCCGAGCCAGGTCGGCAAGTCGGCCTTCACCAGCGAGCTGGCCAAGACCTATGAGCCGGTGGTGCGCTCCCGCCTTTCCTACGACAAGGTCGAGAAGCTGGGCATCACCTACAAATACGACTACCGACTCAAATACACCGACCGGTCGTACGAGGACAGGTTCTTCCAGCAGCTCGGCAAGCTCGCCAAGCCGGCCCCGCTGACCGAGTACCAGACCGCCTACAACGCCGAGCCCGGCGTCCTCGACATCACCAAGAATTACGCGATCGACGCCCCCAGCGTCGAGAAGTGGCTGGCTTTCCACCCGCCGTCCGGCGTGGACACCCGGCGCGACACGGTCTTCTTCATCAACTGGTACGGGCGTGCCGACTTCAAGTTCCACGTCTACACCAAGACTGGTGAGCCCGACCCCGACACCGGCTACGACTTCGGCGCCAACCGGGACAGCCGCAAGCTGATCGCCTGGGGCGGCACCACGGCCGACGACGAGGAGACCGGCCTCGGCGCGACCCGTCGTGTCTGGTTCCACGACCTCTCCGCCGGCCCCGAGTCCTGGACGGCGAACTACGACGTGACCAGCGCCGACGTGGACGGCGACGGTGCGGCCGACTACCGCATGCCGCCCACCTGGGAGTACGCGGCGAACGGCTACCGCGCGCCCGGTGCGCTGGCCGGCGACCTCGGCAAGATCACGCGCTACGTCGCCCTGAACCTGCTGATGACCACGTCGCCGCTCTACCCGGTCGAGCTGCCGACGGCCGAGCCGCCGCGTTCGATCAACATCGACAGCAACACGTACGAGGGCTGGCCCGGGGTCGACGCCTCCCAGACGTACCTCAAGCCGCGCCTGCTCCTCGCCGAGCTCTCCGACCTGCGCTGGCGTAACAAGCTCGACTTCGACGACCAGGACCTTCCGTATGACGCCAAGGCGCAGGAGTGCTACGTCGGGCAGCTCGATGGCGAGAGCTGCTACCCCGAGAGCGGGCTGCCGGGCGACGCCAACCTGTTCCTCTACAACCGGGAGAACCTCGCGCGCACCCAGGATGACGCGGGCCAGGTCGACTACGAGTTGCCGGTGTTCAACTACGCGGTCGGTCCGGGCGTCGACACTCCCGCGCTGGGCTTCGCCGACGACGACTGGGCGACCGGCGACCAGTCGTACGTCTTCACCTTCATCTCGCCCGAGATCGTCGAGAGCGGCTACGGCCTGACCACCACGCAGATCCACGAGGTCGGCCACCACCTGGGCATGTCGCACCCGCACGACGGCTACGACAGCGAGACCGGCGTCGACTACGAGCCGTCCGGTGACACGTTCTTCGCCTGGGCCGGCGACGAGAACAACTCGATGATGAGCTACATCGACGTCAACTGGGACTTCTCACAGTTCGACCGGGACAACAGCGACCGCTTCCTGACCGCCGCCTACTGGGAGGCCGCCAACCGCCTCGTCGCCACCGTCCCGTCCAGCCGGTCCCGGGCCGACCTGCTCGCCGCTGACACCCTGCTGGGCCTGTCCAAGGCCGCTTTCGCCAAGCACGAATACCGGGCGGCGTACGCGTTGTCCGAGTCGGCGTACTACCGGGTCGTCGCGGCCGCCAAGAAGGCCGGCGTCGACCCGGGTTCGGCAGCCAAGGCGCTGGCCGCCGAGGCGAACAAGGCCCGCCAGAACACCGACCTGCACAGCCCGCACGAGTTCATCGACACGCTCGACCCGGACGGCCCGCGCAGCCAGCCGTAAAGCGGATCGCCAGGCCGCCCGGGATCGTTCCGGACGGCCTGGCACCCCGCCGGTCCGTGATCTGGCGGGCACCGTCGGTATTGTCGAGTGATGTCGATGGCTTCGGCGGGGCGGCACGTGATCCTGTCGTACGCGGCTGTTCTCGAAGCGGTGTTGTCCGTGCTGGTCGTCCTCGGCGCGGTGACGATCCAGGCCGTCGGGGAGGACGAGCCGTTTTACACCACGATGGCCGCCGCCGAGCCCGTGCCCGCCGCGCCTCCGGCCGTCGCGGGGGCGTCCACCGGCTCGTACAGCTGGGACTGCGGGCGCAACGACGGAGGTCATCGGAACACCGCGAACATCGTGGTCACGCCGGGCCGGCCGGGGCCGCCGCACCACGAGCACGACTACGTCGGCAACCTCGGCGTCCGGTCCGACTCGACCGTGGACAGCATCGTCGGGTCGTCGACCACCTGCGGAAACGGCGACGCCTCGACGTACTTCTGGCCCGTCCTGCGCTACGGCAAGCCGGACGCGAAAGGCCACGGCGGGCCGGCGCAGGTGCCGGTCGAGGTGAACCTGACGTACTTCGGCAACCCCCGCGGTTCGGTGCTGCCGATGCCCTTCCTGCTGCGTGCACAGGTCGGCGACGCGTACGCGCGCACGAACGGCGGGAAGTTCGCGCGTGCCCGGTGGACCTGCTCGGATACGCTCGACCGGCAGACGACGAAATACCCGCTCTGCTCAGGCGGTGCCAACGTGACACGGATCTTCGACTTCCCGAGCTGCTGGGACGGCGTCCGGCTGGACAGCCCCGACCACCGCGGTCAGGTCGTCTTCGCAGCCGAGGGCGGCGGATGCCCGGTCGGCACGTTCGCCGTGCCCCGCCTGCGGATCACCATGACGTATGCCGTCGCGGCCGGCGCCCGCTACCGCGTCGACGCGTTCCCCGAGCAGGGCAACGATCCCACCACCGACCACGGCTTCCTGGTCAACCTCATGCCGGAGCCCCTCATGACCCGCGTGGTGACCTGCTTGAACAGGGGACTCGCCTGCGATGACAGCGCCACGAAACGGTCCTCCCCATGACGACTCCCGAGCACGTCGACCTGGCCGGCTATCTGCTCGACGCCCTCACCCCCGACCAGCGCCGGCAGGTCGAGGATCACCTGACTACCTGCGCCGAGTGCCGCACCGAGGCCGACGGGCTGCGCGAGTGGACGTCGGCCCTGCGGGCGGTGCCCGAGTTCATGCTGCTCGAAGGCCCACCCGACGGCGGCGACCTGCTGCTGCAGCGCACCCTGCGCCAGGTCCGCACCGAGTCCACCGGCCACCAGCGCCGCCGCCTGGGCCTGCTCTCCGCCGCCGCCGCGGTGGCGGTGATCGCCGCGATCGGCGGCGGCGTCTACGCCGGCCGCAACAGCGCCCCCGTGGACCGGCTGGCCCAGCCCGCGCCGCCCGCCACCTCGCAGGCGACCACCGTCCCCGGCACCCGCACCGGCACCGCCGTCGACCCGACCACCGGCGCCCGCATCACCGTCGCGGTCGCTCCCGCCGCCGGCTGGGTGCGCGTCAACGCCGCCGTCTCGGGCATCCCGGCCGGCGAGAAATGCGTGCTCGAGGTGGTGGCCAAGGACGGCTTCACCGTGCAGGCCGGGAGCTGGCTGGTCTCGCCCGCGGGCGAGACCGCCGGGACCACCCTGAACGGCAGCGCCCTGATCAACCCGGCCGACGTCCGCTCCGTCCGGGTCGTCAACACCGCGGGCAAACAGTTCGCCAGCGTGGACGTGTGAGGCAACCGCGGGGCATGACGTCAACAACCGCCGCTAGGTGATGCTGGCCGCGTCGCCCCAGGCGGCCAGCTCGCCGCCGGCCAGGCAGACGGTCAGGAGGCCGTCGGGGCCGGTCACCGCCCACGACTCGGCCTCGGCGTCGACGCCGGCGAGGAGTTCGGTGCCGCCGCGGAAGGTCAGGGCCAGCTCGCCGGTGTCGCGGACCTCCGCGGTGTGCACGACTTCGCCGGTCACCAGGTCGGGGCCGACAAGGCGGACGTCGGTCTCGATCAGGACCTGACTGCCGGCGGAGAAGGTCAGGACCGTGGCGTGACCCAGGCGTACGTCCCGCAGGGTCTGCCCGATGAGCAGGGCGATCGGGCGGCCGCCCTTGGGTGGCAACATGCGTACCTCGATCGGTCGGGGGAAATCCGGTGACCGCAGCAACGTAAAACGGGGCGCCATAAGGGGGCCTTAACAGTGAGGTAAAGATTCGTGGTCCGGCCGAGCTGGGCCGCGACGTCGGTCAGGGACGCGGCGACGGGTGCGACGGCGAGTCACGCCGTCCATCCTTGAGAGCCGGTCACCTGAGAAGACATCGGGTGCGGCCCTGACCTCACCCAGGCCGGGTTGCCCGATTCACGTATCGGCATGCCGTGCGGATCGTTGCACCGGATCTCGCGGTGACACTCAACGGGGGACTTGCGCCCGATCCGCATTGATTGTAGGGAATATCGGGAGTTCGGGGTGTTGTCGGCTCCTTCGTGGACAGTTGTTCCCGGTTCCGGGGCCGCAGAAACGCCAGAGTCGGGACATTCGCCTTTCCGCTATGGAAAATCTCACATTGATCGATACGTGATCTTGACTGCCGTAGGTTGCCGCCAAAGCGCCGATCGGCGTTCGTGCAAAGGAGAACCATGCGTAAGGTCCGCATCACGTCGGTGCTGGCCCTGGCGGGAGTCGCGGCGTGGGCCGCACTGCCCGGCGGGGCTGTCGCCGCCGCGAAGCCCGCCGGTGCCGAGGCCGCTACCGCGGCCACGGCACCGGTGTTCGCCGCCCAACCGCAGGCGGTCACCCTGATCACCGGCGACACCGTACGAGTCAGCAGCGTCGACGGGCAGACCGCGGTCGACGTCGACCCGGCCCCCGGCCGCGAGAAGATCCCGTTCATCACCTCCAGCGCCGGCAAGAGCGTGCGGGTCATCCCCGCCGACGCCGCCGGACTGCTCGCGAGCGGCCGCCTGGACCAGCGTCTCTTCGACGTGTCCACGCTGCTGCGATTCGGCTACGACAACACCCGCCGCACGCTGCCCCTGCTGATCCAGGGCTCCGCGGTTCCCGACGGTGGCAAGCGCACCCGCGCCCTGCCCGACGTCGGCGTCGTCGCCTACGAGCAAGACCGCTCCGCCCCCGCGACCCTGTGGAAGAGCCTGACGAACGCGGGCAACCTGCGCTCCGGCATCTCCAAGGTGTGGCTCGACGGCCTCCGGCAGCCCTCCCTCGACGTCAGCGTCCCGCTGATCGGCGCGCCCGCCGCCTGGCAGGCCGGGCTCACCGGCACCGGCGTCAAGGTGGCCGTCATCGACTCCGGCGTCGACCTCAACCACCCCGACCTGGCCGGCCAGGTCGCCGACGCGGTCGACTTCACCGGCTCCGGCGAACTCGCCGACCGCGCCGGCCACGGCACGCACGTCGCCTCCACGATCGTCGGCACCGGCGCCGCCTCGGGTGGTCGCTACCAGGGTGTCGCGCCCGGCGCGAAGCTGCTCAGCGCGAAGGTCTGCCTTGCCGACGGCTGCCCCGAGTCGGCGATCCTGGCCGGCATGTCCTGGGCCGCCGAGCAGGGCGCCACCGTCGCCAACATGAGCCTGGGCGGCACGGACACCCCCGAGATCGACCCGCTCGAGTCGGCCGTCAACGAGCTGACCGCCCGTTACGGCATGCTCTTCGTGATCGCCGCCGGCAACGACGGCGAGTACGGGGACATCACCATCAACTCGCCCGGCAGCGCGGACGCGGCGCTCACCGTCGGCGCGGTCACCAAGGGCAAGGCTCTCGCCGAGTTCTCCAGCCGTGGCCCGCGCGTCGCCGACGCCGCCGTCAAGCCGGACATCACCGCCCCGGGCGTGAACATCGTCGCGGCCCGCTCGGCGGACGGCCAACTGCCGCCGTACGAGGA
>DASRYP010000310.1:0-3867 GCA_035687165.1 Actinoplanes sp.
TCCTTCAGAACGCCGCCGCCCGCGTACTCCAGGGGCATCTCCCAACCGCCGAAGGCGGCGAATTTCGCACCCAGCGCGACGTGGCGCTCGTGCAGGGGAGAACGGAAAAGAGTGTCGGGGGCGTCGGCAGACATGAGAGTCAACTTACCCGTGACCTTGAGCTTGGTTAGAGTCGCGTTGACACCCCTCCCCCGGTGCTCGTCCGCCGGGGACCACCAGATCAGCCGGCGCGGCCCAAGAGGCGCCCGGCCCCGAAGTACCCGCGGAGAGTCCGAGTGACCCAGCCCAGCATCAGCCTGGTCGATACCGACCCGGCCGAATTGGCCGTCGACGCCATCGTCATCGGCCTGCACAGCCAGCCCGACGAGGGAGGTGCCCTGCTTCCGGCGGCCGGCGCCGAGAGCATCGCCGCCGCGTTCGACGGCAAGCTGACCTCGACGCTGGCGCTGCTCGGCGCCAGCGGCACGCCCGGCGAGGTGATCAAGCTGGCCACTCTCGGCACGATCGCCGCGCCGCTGGTGGTCGCGGTCGGTCTCGGCGACGAGCCGTCCGGCTCGGCGCCCAGCCTCGAGACCCTGCGCCGGGGCACCGGCGCCGCCGTGCGCGCGCTGGCCGGCAGCGCCACGGTCGCGCTCGCGCTGCCGCTGCCCGACGACGAGGACGCGCCGGCCGTGCTGCGCGCGATTCTGGAGGGCGCGCTGCTCGGGTCGTACAAGTTCGCCGGTTACCAGACCAAGCCGAAGCCGAACCGCCGCGACCCGGTCGCCGCGCTGCAGGTGCACGTGCCTGACGCGACCGACGCGGCCGCCGCGGCCGAGGTCGCCCGGGCCGAGGTCGTCGCCCGCGCGGTGCGCCTGACCCGCGACTGGGTCAACACCCCGCCCAACGCGCTGCGCCCGCCGCAATTCGCCGACGCCGTGGTGGCCGCGGCCCAGGGCACCGGCCTCGAGGTCGAGGTGCTCGACTTCGACGAGCTCAAGGCCGGGGGCTACGGCGGCATCGTGGCCGTGGGCCAGGGCTCCGAGGCGCCGCCGCGGCTGGTGAAGCTGACCTACGTGCCCGAGGGCGTCGAGTCGCCCAAGCGGGTCGCGCTGGTCGGCAAGGGCATCACGTTCGACACCGGCGGCATCAGCATCAAGCCGGCCGCCGGCATGTGGGAGATGAAGTCCGACATGGCCGGTGCGGCCGCGGTCGGCGCCACCATGCTGGCGATCGCCGCGCTCAAGCCGCCGGTCGCGGTGAGCGCCTACCTGGCGATGGCCGAGAACATGCCGTCCGGCTCGGCCTACCGCCCGGGTGACGTCATCACGATGTTCAACGGCAAGCGGGTCGAGGTCTACAACACCGACGCCGAGGGACGGATGGTGCTGGCCGACGCGATCGCCCGGGCCGGTGCCGACGGCGCCGACTACATTCTCGAGACCTCGACGCTCACCGGTGGTCAGGTCGTCGCGCTGGGCAAGCGCATCGCCGGCCTGATGGGCTCCGACGAGGCCGTCGAGCTGGTGCGCGCGGCGGGCGACGAGGTCGGCGAGCCGGCCTGGCCGATGCCGCTGCCCGACGAGGTCCGCAAGGGCATGGAGTCGGACATCGCCGACATCTCGCAGACCAACTCGAACCTCGACCGGGCCGGGCACATGCTGCAGGGCGGCGTCTTCCTGCGCGAGTTCGTGCCCGAGGGCATCGAGTGGGCGCACATCGACATCGCGGGCCCGAGCTATCACACCGGCGAGCCGACGGGTTACTGGAGCAAGGGGGGCACGGGTGTGCCGATCCGCACCCTGCTGGCCGCGATCGACCGGTTGAGCTGATCATGGGTGGTTCCGGGCGCGGCGCGCGCTCGGAACCCGTTTCACAGCTCCTGGGTGGGGCGGCGCTTCTGGCGGGCGTTGTAGTCGCGCATCCGCTGCGGGTAACCGAGCAGTCGCACGTCGTAGATGGGAACGCTGAACTGATGGGCCCATCGCCGTGCGATCTCGGGCGTCTCGGTGCGCCGCCGCGTCCACTCGCCGTCGTGCGCCACCAGCAGGACGGTGGTTTCGGTCACCGTGGTGCGGGGCTCGATGAATGCCTCGACCCCGCGCCGGGTGCGCACGAACTCCGCGAGATACTCAAGATCGGCACGGTCGACCGGCCGTCCGGCCGCACGCTGCGGCTCCCGGCGGCGCCGAAACCAAGCCACGCCCACTCCTCACGCTCAAGTGTGACAAGAGTATGTCGAGTGGGGTCAGCTGTGGGGACCACTCCGTGGGGGAACCTGACTGCATCGATCGGTTCCACAAGTGACAAGATGGCCTGGACATACTGTGACCGTTTCCATTGCGTGACCCGCGTGGCGACGACGCGAACACTGGAGTCAACGTGAGCCAGCCGAACGGCGGAACTTTCGACATCGTCATTCTCGGCGCCGGCAGCGGCGGCTACGCGGCCGCCCTGCGGGCGGCCGAGCTCAACCTCTCCGTCGCGCTGATCGACAAGGCCGAGCTGGGCGGCACCTGCCTGCACCGTGGTTGCATCCCGACCAAGGCGCTGCTGCACGCCGCCGAGATCGCCGACCAGACCCGCGAGAGCGAGCAGTTCGGCGTCAAGGCCGACCTGGTCGGCATCGACATGGCCGGCGTCAACGCCTACAAGGACGGCGTGGTCGCGCGCCTTTACAAGGGCCTGCAGGGCCTGCTCAAGCAAGACAAGATCACCGTGGTCCAGGGCGCCGGCAAGCTCGTCGCCAAGGACACCGTCGAGGTCGACGGCAAGCGATACACCGGCCGCAACGTCATCCTGGCGACCGGCTCCTACTCGCGGTCGCTGCCCGGCCTCGAGGTCGACGGCAAGCGCGTCATCGCCAGCGAGCACGCTCTCAAGCTCGACCGCGTGCCGTCCTCCGCGATCGTACTGGGCGGCGGCGTCATCGGCGTCGAGTTCGCCAGCGTCTGGAAGTCGTTCGGCGCCGACGTCACTATCCTCGAGGCCCTCCCCCGCCTGGTCGCGGCCGAGGACGAGGAGATTTCGAAGACGGTCGAGCGGGCGTTCCGCAAGCGCAAGATCAACTTCAAGGTCGGCAAGCCGTTCGAGAAGGTCGAGCACACCGAGAACGGGGTCCGCGCGACCATCGCCGGTGGCGAGACCGTCGAGGCCGAGGTCCTGCTGGTCGCGGTCGGTCGCGGCCCCACGACGGCCAACCTCGGCTACGAGGAGCAGGGCGTCACCCTCGACCGGGGCTTCGTGATCACCAACGAGCGCCTGCACACCGGCGTCGGCAACATCTACGCCGTCGGTGACATCGTGCCCGGCCTGCAACTCGCGCACCGCGGCTTCCAGCAGGGCATCTTCGTCGCCGAGGAGATCGCCGGCAAGAACCCGGCGGTCATCGACGAGAACGGCATCCCGCGGGTCACCTACTGCGACCCCGAGATCGCCTCGATGGGCCTGACCGAGGGCCGGGCGAAGGAGAAGTACGGCGACGACAAGATCTCGACGTACAACTACAACCTCGGCGGCAACGGCAAGAGCCAGATCCTCCGGACGCAGGGCTTCGTGAAGCTGGTCCGGGTCAACGACGGGCCGGTCGTCGGCGTGCACATGGTCGGTGCCCGGGTGGGCGAGCTCGTCGGCGAGGCCCAGCTGATCTACAACTGGGAGGCCTTCCCGGAGGAGGTCGCGCAGCTCGTGCACGCCCACCCGACGCAGAACGAGGCGCTGGGCGAGGCGTTCCTCGCGCTCGCCGGCAAGCCCCTGCACGCGCACAGCTGATCTGATCATCGAAGACGTATCGGTTAGAAGGAGTTCTGAGAATGCCGGTATCGGTCACCATGCCGCGGCTGGGTGAGAGCGTCACCGAGGGCACCGTCACTCGCTGGCTGAAGCAGG
>DASRYP010000311.1:0-2423 GCA_035687165.1 Actinoplanes sp.
CGGCCGGCGACATCTTCCAGGCGCAGTACACCCGGCCGCTGACCGGCACCAAGGGCACGGTCACCATCCCCGCCTCGGCCTTCGCGAAGGGTGGCGGCGGTCTCTACGGCGTCGGCATCCGGCAGGCCACCATCAACGGCAGCTTCCCGATCTATGGCCAGTTCCGGGCGATCCGGGTCGGTGCCGCGACCGACGCCCGTCCGGCCGCGCCGACCCTGGGCACCCCGGCCGACAACGCCCTCGCGGTCGTCCGCGGGGAGAAGCCACTGCTGCGGTACGACGTCCGTAGCGTGGCCGGCGCGACCGGCGCGGTGGTCGAGTTCTCGGCACCGGGGCCGACGCTGTACGGCTCGCTGAACACCTTCACCAACGCCAACGGCAGCGGCAAGGACGAGGACGGTTTCAACCACCCCTCCCAGCTGATCACGAAGCTGCCGGCCACCCACGGCTCGACCCGGCTCGACCTGGCCGGGCTGAAGGTGCCGGACGCGCTGGGCTACTCGGTACGAGTCTTCGCGACCCGCAACGGCAAGCCGATCGGGCAGGCGTCGCCGACGGCGTTCCTCGAGTACGACGACAGCGAGCTCGTGGCGCAGCAGTCGGTGCAGGGCTTCGACATCAGCGGGAACACGGCGACGCTGGGCACGGCCGACTTCGACAGCGAGTCGGACGGCCCCGCCCGCACCGGCCTCGTCCCGGTGGACACCCGGACCGGAGCGCTCGGCACTCCGTACGGGGTATCGACCGACGGCACAATCCTCACCGACCTGATCGGCACCGACCCAGGGCTGCACCGGACCGTCACCCTGGCCCGCCCGTGGGACGGTGGGGTCCGCCCGAGCGTTCAGGTCTTCGACAACCGCACCGGCAAGCTCGTGCACGACATCCCGTTCGCGCACGAGGGCTCGCTGATCGAGACGTCGGCCGAGGTGGACGCGGTCCGGCACCGGGTGCTCGCGACCACCTTCGACCCGGTGATCGGGGTCGCCCAGCTGTGGCCGGTCGACCTGACCACCGGCACGATGGGCGTGCCCCTGACCCTGAACGACGACAACATCGCGCACCGGGCCTTCGGTGACATCACCGTGGACCCGGCTACCGGCCTGGTCTTCGTGGCTACCACCGGCACGCAGGGCGCGTGCCTCTCGGGCCGGGTGCCGTTCGCGATCGTCCGTGTCGACGTGGCCGCCCGGACGGTCAGCCCGTCGGTGTCGCTGGAGGCGTGCACGGCCGGCATCGCGGCCGACGGCGCGGGACACCTGCACCTGCTCACCGGGGCCGCCCAGCCGTACGGCGGTGACGGCAACTTCCCGAACGACAACTGGAAGCTGCTCGACGTCGACACGCTCAAGCCGGTGGCGGGGCCGGTCGACCTCGGCGGGCACGGTGGGGCGTGGCCGGTCTTCGACCCGGTCAACAAGGTGGTGCTGGTGGCCCAGCTCTACAGCGGCAGCCTCGACACCGACAACAACGCCATGAGCGAGGTCGACGTGCTCGACCCGGCGACCGGCGCGGTCAAGAAGCGGATCACGGCGGTGAACCTGATGAGCTCGACGGAGGCGACGACCAACTTCGACTTCACCAATCACCGCGGGCTGCAGATCGATCCGGTCTCCCGGACGGCCTGGGTGACCGCGCCGTACGCGAATCAGCTGGAGCGCTTCACCTACTGACTCTCGCCAAGAGCGGCACGGCGTTTTCAAGAGCGGCACGGCCCGGCGTTGTGGCGGGCCGTGCCGCTCGCCCGTCCTCGCGGGCCGCGTTCCGCCCCCTGCGTTGACATCCTCTCCGCGCTGCGTTGACATCCTCTCCGCGCTGAAGGAAGGGACGGAGATTCTCTGGGCGCTCGGCCTCTCCCGTCCCTGGCGACCAGGCCCCCACAACTTTTTCCGCACCGCGGACCGCGATGTGCGGATCGATCACAAACCTTCCTGACCTCGGGCGGCGGTGATGGAGGCCTCGGCGACGGCCTTCTCGAGGCCGAGGCCGGCGAGGACGCCCGTGCCGTCCTCGAGTTCGAGCAGCGCCAGCAGGAGGTGTTCGGTGCCGACGCGGTCGTGGTTCATCCGCAGGGCCTCGCGGAAGGTCAGCTCCAGGGCTTTCTTGGCCTGCGCGTCGAACGGGATGAGGGCGGGCTGCGAGTCGGCCGGCGTCGGCAGCGTCGCGGTGGCGGCCTGCCGGACGGCGTCGAGCGCCGCGCCCTGCGCGACGATCGCCCGGGCGCCGAGCGCGGTCGGGTCGGCCGCTAGACCGAGCAGCAGATGAGCGGTGGTGATCTCGTTGTTGCCGGCGGTCCGGGCCTCCTCCTGCGCCGACACGACGACCTTCCGGGCCCGGTTCGTGAAGCGGCCGAAGTCCGGCGCGTCGCCCTTGGGGACGAAGCGTTTCTGGGCGGCCTGCTTGGTGACACCCATGCTGCGGCC
>DASRYP010000312.1:0-7271 GCA_035687165.1 Actinoplanes sp.
GAGGGCCGGCCGGAAAGCTGTTCGACCAGCTTCAGTAGTGCGCTGTGGTCGAGGCCGCCGTCGCCCTGCGCCTTCAGCGCGGCGATCAGTTGCGCGACCGCCGACCCCAGCGGGATGACCACGCCGGCCTCCCTGGCCGCCGAGGTGACGATGCCCATGTCCTTGTGGTGCAGATCGATCCGGAAGCCGGGCTCGAAGCGCCGGGCCAGCATCCCGGCCGCCTTGCGGTCCAGGATCCGGTTGCCGGCCAGGCCACCGGCCAGCACCCGGACGGCCGCCTCGGTGTCCACGCGATAGGCCTCGAGGAAGACGATCGCCTCGGCGACAAGCTCGATGGTGCCGGCCACGATGAGCTGGTTGGCCGCCTTCACCGTCTGGCCGGCGCCGTGCGGACCGACGTGGACCACGGTCGCGCCGACCACCTCCAGAACCGGCCGCGCCGCCTCGAAGTCCTCGACGCGACCACCGACCATGATGGACAGACTGCCCTCGATCGCGCCGGCCTCGCCCCCGCTGACCGGGGCGTCGAGCACCCGTACGCCGAGAGGGCCGGCCGCCTCGGCGACGTCGCGGGCGGTCATGGGCGAGATGCTGCTCATGTCGATGTAGAGCTGACCCGGTCGGGCGTTGGCCAGAATGCCTTGCTCGCCGAGGGCGACCGTCTCGACGTCCGCCGAGTCGCGAACCATCGTGACGACGATGTCCGCCTTCTGCACCACCTCCGCGATGTCGGCGGCGGCCTGGCCACCGGCCTGGACCAGGAGATCGTTGCGGGCCGGGGTGACGTCGTAGCCGATGACGTCGAATCCGGCCTTGGCCAGGTTGACGGCCATCGGGCCGCCCATGATGCCGAGACCGATGAAACCGACGGTTGTCATGTCAGAGGATCCCTTCGCGGGTCGGATCGGGCTCAGGCGAGGCGGCGCGGCGGTCGCGGGGCAGCCACTCGAAGCTCAGCCCGCTCGTCCCGCTCGGGACGTATTCCAGGCCGACCCAGCCTTGGTAACCGGCCTGTTCGAGCTGGCTCAGGTGGCCGTCGAGAGCCATGTCGCCGGTGCCCGGCTCGTGCCGGCCCGGGACGTCGGCGATCTGCACGTGCCCGATCCGCTCGGCGTGCTCCGCGAGGACCTTGGCCACGTCGTCGCCGTTCACGGTCAGGTGATAAAGGTCGGCGAGGAACGCCAGGTTCCGCACCGCACGCTCGCTCTGCACCCGGTCCAGCACCGAGACGACGTCGGCCGCGGTGCGCAACGGATACGGGTGTGGCCCGCTCACCGCCTCGACCAGCACCGTGCCGCCGATCCGGGCCATAGCCGTCGCCGCGAAGGTCAGGTTCGCCACCGCCGTCTCCTCCTGCACGCCCCGGTCGAGGTAGGCGATCCGGTTGCCGTACAGAGCGTTGAAGGACCGGCATCCGGTGGCGGCGGCGATCTCCGCGACCACGTCGACGTTGTCCCGGAACTCGGCGGAGCGGGCCGGCCAGGACACCACCCCCCGGTCGCCGCCGGCCATGTCTCCGGCGAAGAAGTTGAGGCCGGCCAGGTAGACGCCGGCATCGCGGATGGCGGCGATGAATGCCGTCAACTCGGACACCTTCGGCACCGCCGCGGCGAACGGCCACCAGAATTCGACCGCGTCGAATCCGGCCGCCTTCGCCGCCGCCGGCCGCTCCAACAGGGGCAGCTCGGTGAAGAGGATCGAGCAGTTCACGGCGAAACGGAGGTGATGTGCGGGCACGGGCCCTCCAATCCATTCTCGGGCGGCGGCGTGCGGTCACGTACCGGCTCAGGCCCTCAGTAACCGGGCGGCGGCCAGGGCGAGCGGGTCCAGCAGCTGCGGCTCGGACTCGACCCGCCGCATCAGCTCGGCGCGCATCCGCGGATCCCAGAACGCCCGAACGTGCTCCGCGATGGCCGCCGCCGCCGTGGCCGGCGCCTGGTGCTGGAACTGGGCGGCGATGTCGTTGATCATCCGGACCGGTGGGGACATCACTCAGTCCACCATCGCCGGCCGCAACGTCTCGCCGGAGCCCGTCTCGACCGGCCTCGGCGCGCTCTTGAGACCGACCTGGACCGCGGTCACCTTGTACTCCGGGCAGTTGGTCGCCCAGTCGGAGTTCTCCGTGGTGACGACGTTCGCACCGGTCACCGGATGGTGGAAGGTGGTGTAGACCACGCCGACGGGCATCCGGTCGGCGAGAACCGCGCGCAGCGAGGTGGCGCCGACGCGGCTGGTCAGGACGACCTCGTCACCGTCGTTGATGCCCCGGACCTCCGCGTCGTGCGGATGGATCTCGAGTACGTCCTCCGGGTGCCAGGCCACGTTCGCGGTCCGCCGGGTCTGCGCCCCGACGTTGTACTGGCTGAGGATCCGGCCGGTGGTCAGGATCAGCGGGTACTTCCGGGTGCTGCGCTCCTTCGTCGGCACGAACGGGGTCGGCACGAACCGGCCCTTACCTCGGACGAAGCCGTCCATGTGCATGATCGGTGTGCCCTCGGGAGCGTTCTCGTTGCACGGCCACTGCACGCTGCCCAGCTTGTCGAGCTTGGCGAAGGAGACCCCGGAGAACGTCGGCGTGAGCGCGGCGATCTCGTCCATGATCTCGCTCGGGTCGTCGTACCGCATCGGGTAACCCATCGCCTGAGCGATCTCCGCGACGATCTGCCACTCGTGCTTGCCGGTCTTCGGCGCCATCACCGGGCGGACCCGGTTGATCCGGCGCTCGGCGTTGGTGAACGTACCGTCCTTCTCCAGGAAGGAGGTGCCGGGCAGGAACACGTGCGCGAACTTGGCCGTCTCGTTGAGGAACAGGTCCTGCACGACGACCAGCTCGAGCGCCGTCAGTGCGGCGTGCACGTGCTTGATGTTCGGGTCGGACTGCGCGATGTCCTCGCCCTGCACGTAGAGCGCCCGGAAGCTGCCCTCGACGGCGGCGTCGAACATGTTCGGGATCCGCAGGCCGGGCTCGGCCTGCAGGGTGCTCCCCCACATGTTCTCGAACACCCCGCGTACGACGTCGTCGGAGACGTGCCGGTAGCCCGGCAGCTCGTGCGGGAACGAACCCATGTCGCAGGAGCCCTGCACGTTGTTCTGCCCGCGCAGCGGGTTGACCCCGACGCCGTCGCGGCCGATGTTGCCGGTCGCCATCGCCAGGTTCGCCATGCCCATCACCATGGTCGAGCCCTGGCTGTGCTCGGTGACGCCGAGACCGTAGTAGATCGCTCCGTTGCCGCCCGTGGCAAAAAGCCGCGCCGCCTGCCGGACCTCCTCGGCCGGCACCCCGGTGAACTCCTCGACCGCCTCCGGGCTGTTCTCCGGCCTGGCGATGAATTCGGCCCAGTCGTCGAAGTCCTCGCAGCGCTGGTCGACGAATGTCCGGTCCACCAGCCCTTCGGTCAGCACGACGTGCGCCATCGCGTTCACGACCGCCACGTTGGTGCCGGGCGCGAGCTGGAGGTGATGCTGCGCCTCGATGTGCGGCGACCGGACCAGATCGATCCGGCGCGGGTCGATCACGATCAACTTGGCGCCCGCACGGAGCCGGCGCTTCATCCGGGACGCGAACACCGGGTGCCCGTCGGTCGGATTCGCGCCGATCACCATGATGACGTCGGACCGGGCGACCGACCGGAAGTCCTGGGTGCCGGCCGAGGTGCCGAAGGTCTGCTTCAGGCCGTACCCGGTCGGCGAGTGGCAGACCCGGGCGCAGGTGTCCACGTTGTTGTTGCCGAACGCGGCCCGGATCATTTTCTGCACCACGTAGACCTCCTCGTTGGTGGTGCGTGAGGAGGTGATGCCGCCGATCGCCCCGACGCCGTGTCGGGACTGGATGTCGCGCAGCCTGGCCGCCGTGAACAGGATGGCGGTGTCCCAGTCGACCGGCTGCCACTCGTCGGTGATCGTCTCGCGGACCATCGGCGTGAGCACCCGCTCCGGGTGGGTGGCATAACCGAAGGCGAACCGGCCCTTGACGCAGGAGTGTCCCTCGTTGGCGCCACCGTCCTTGTAGGGCACCATCCGCACCAGCTCGGCCCCGCGCAGCTCGGCCTTGAACGAGCAGCCGACCCCGCAGTACGCGCAGGTGGTGATCACGCTCCGGCTCGGCGTCCCGAGCTGGATCACCGACTTCTCCTGCAACGTCGCCGTCGGACAGGCCTGCACACAGGCGCCGCAGGAGACGCACTCCGAACTCATGAAGTCGGTGCCACCGGCCGAGACCTTCGAGCCGAAGCCGCGCCCCTCGATGGTCAGCGCGAACGTCCCCTGCACCTCACCACAGGCCCGCACACACCGGGAGCAGGAGATGCATTTGGAGGCGTCGAAGTCGAAGTACGGATTGCTGGAGTCGGTCTTCTCGTCGAGATGGTTGGCGCCGTCGTAGCCGTAGCGGACCTGCCGCAGACCGACCGCGCCGGACATGTCCTGCAACTCGCAGTCGCCGTTGGCGGAACACGTGAGGCAGTCCAGCGGGTGGTCGGAGATGTACAGCTCCATCACGCCCTGCCGGAGCTTCTCCAGCTTCGGCGTCTGGGTGCTCACCCGCATACCCTCGGCAACCGGCGTGGTGCAGGAGGCCGGGGTGCCCCGCCGGCCGTCGATCTCCACGAGACACAGCCGGCACGAGCCGAACGCCTCCAGGCTGTCGGTGGCGCAGAGCTTCGGGACGTCGATCCCGCTCAGCGCGGCCGCCCGCATCACCGAGGTGCCTTCGGGCACGGTCACCGGCAGGCCGTCCACCTCGAGCGACACCGTCGCCGGCCCGGGCTTGGCCGGGGTGCCGAGGTCGGGTTCCTTCAGCAGGCTCATGAGTGGCCTCCTCCATTAGGGCTGAAGTCGTCGGCAAAGTGCAGCAGGGCACTGCGTACGGGCATCGGCGTCAGGCCGCCCATGGCGCACAACGAACCCTCGGTCATCAGTTCGCAGAGATCACCCAGTAGCGCGAGGTTCCCGTCCGGGTCCTGCCCTGCGCGGATCTTGTCGATCACTTCCACGCCCCGCACCGCGCCGACCCGGCAGGGCGTGCACTTGCCGCAGGACTCCTCGGCGCAGAACTCCATCGCGAATCTCGCCATCGATGCCATGTCCACGGTGTCGTCGAAGACCACGACGCCACCATGTCCCAACATCGCGCCGGCGGCGGCGAACGCCTCGTACTCCATCGGCAGGTCCAGGTCGGTCGCCGGCAGGTACGCCCCGAGCGGGCCGCCGACCTGCACCGCGCGTACCGGACGGCCGGTACGCGTGCCGCCGCCGTAGGTGTGGATGAGCTCGTGCAGTGTCATGCCGAACGCGGTCTCGAAGATCCCGCCGCGGGCGACGTTGCCGGCCAGCTGGAAGACCTGGGTGCCGCGGGACCTGTCGACGCCCAGCGCCTGGTACGCCGCCGCGCCGCCGGCGAGGATCGCCGGAACCGAGGCCAGCGTCAACACGTTGTTCACCACGGTCGGCCGACCGAACAGCCCCGTGAGCGCCGGGATGGGGGGCTTCGCGCGGACCATGCCGCGCTTGCCCTCCAGGCTCTCCAGCATCGCGGTTTCCTCGCCACAGATGTACGCGCCCGCGCCGACCCGGACGAACAGGTCGAACCGCGATCCGGAGCCGAGGATGTCCTCGCCCAGCCAGCCCTGCTCGCGGGCCACGGCAACGGCGTCGCGCACGGTGCGCACCGCGTCCGGATACTCCGAGCGGACGTAGACGTAGCCCTCGGTCGCGCCGACCGCGTACGCGGCGATCGTCATCCCCTCGATGAGGGTGAACGGGTCGCCCTCCATCAACATCCGATCCGCGAACGTCCCGCTGTCGCCCTCGTCGGCGTTGCAGCAGACGAACTTCAGCTCGCCGGGGGTGTCGGCGACGGTCTTCCACTTGATCCCGGCCGGGAAGCCCGCGCCGCCGCGACCCCGCAGTCCCGAATCGGTGACCGCGGCGATCACGTCCGCCACGGGCATCGCCAGCGCACGGCGCAACCCGGTCAGCCCGCCGTGCGTAACGTAGTCCTCGGGCGAAAGCGGATCGGTCACCCCGACCCGGGCGAAACAGAGCCGGGTCTGGTTCCGCAGCCACGGCAGCTCCGCCACCACACCCTGGCACAGCTCGTGGTCGGCGCCGTCGAGCAAGCCGGCCGCGACGAGGTCACCGACCGCCTCCGGCTCGACCGGACCGTACCCGACCCGTCCGCGTTCAGTGACCACCTCCACCAGTGGTTCCAGCCAGAGCATGCCGTGCGAACCGTTCCGGACGACCCGGATCGGCCGGTCGATCGACGCCGCCGCCTCTTTCAGCTTGGCGGCGACCTCGTCGGCTCCGAGAGACAAAGCGGCCGAATCGCGGGGTACGTAGACCGTCGTCACCGGCTCAGCCTTTCTGCGAGAAGGGCGTCCAGCCGGGCCGGGGTGAGCCGTCCCCGCACCCTTTCGTTGAGCTGACCGGTCGGGCCAAGGGCACAGTTGCCAAGGCAGAACACCTGCTCCAACGTCACCGAACCGTCCGGCGTGGTCTGACCGACCTTGATTCCCAGGACCTGTTCGGCGTGCGCGACCAACCGTTCCGCGCCGACCGACTGGCATGCCTCGGCCCGGCAGAGTTTCAGCACGGTCTCGCCGGCAGCCTCGGACCGGAAGTCGGAGTAGAAGGTGACCACACCGTGCACGTCAGCCCGGGAGATGTTCAGCTCGGCCGCCAGCAACGGCACAACGTCGGAGTCGACGAAGCCGAACTCGGCCTGAATGCGATGCAGGATCGGCATGAGCGCACCGCGATCGCCGCGATGCGCCGCGACCAGCGCACGTACCCGATCCGTTACCGAAGTGCCAGGACTGACCACGACGATCCCGCCTCCCATCGACACCGATCGGCTCGGAATCCACCATACTGCCATCTGGATACCGTATGCAATCCTGCACGGAGGACTGATCGAACGGAAAGGCGTGTCACCGCACGAGGAGTCCGCCGACGGAAGCGCGTCGACCTGGGTGGACACCTGCGGGTTTCGAGCTGACGGTCGAGCCCCTCCGAACGCCTGCCCCGATCCGCGTCCGGAACGGACGTTCCGGAACGGACGTTCCGGACACCATCTCATGACGTTCTACCCGGTTGCCCCGTGACCGCTATATTGATGACGCAACCCCATCGACGCTGGCGAACGGCTGTCGATTAACTTCTTCCCGTGCTCCAGCTCGGCGATGACGGTGACGGACAACACCCGGCCAACCCCGCAGCTCTCGACCCCGACGGCTCGTTGAGCGCGGGAGCCGGGAGCCGGGAGCCGGGAG
>DASRYP010000313.1:0-3732 GCA_035687165.1 Actinoplanes sp.
GGCAGGCCGATCTTCTCGGCCAGCGCCACCGCCTCGTCGGCGTTGCCGGCCACGCCCTCGCCCGGGGTGGCGATCCCGTACGCCTCGACCACCAGCCGCCCCTCCGGAGCGGTCAGCGAACTTCGCCCCTCGGCGCCGGCCTGCTCGAGCACCCGGCGCACGGCTTCGCGGTCGTAGCCGCTGTCGTCTATCGGCATTTCGTCGTCTCCTTCGTCAAAGACACTGCGCCGGGCTCGGGCGGGCCGGCTGGTCGTGGAAGCGGTCGGGTCAGACGGCGCCGGCGGCGCGCAGTTCGCCGATCCCCTGCTCGGTGTAGCCGAGTTCGCCGAGCACCTGCTCGGTGTGCTCACCGAGCAGTGGCGAACGCTCGATGGCGACCTGGGACTCGGACAGCTTGATGGGATTGCCGACCGTCTTGAACCGGCCCCGCTCGGGATGGTCGACCTCGACCACCGAGCCCAGCGCGGCCAGGGTCTCGTCCTCGATCAGCTCCTGGGTCGACAGGACCGGTCCGCATGGGACGTTGTGCGCGTTGAGCAGTCCCATGACTTCCTGCTTGGTGTGCCGCTCGGTCCACTCCTCGATCAGCGCGAACGCCTTGTCGAGCTTGTGCAAGCGTGCCTGCGGGGTGCTCCAGGCGGGATCCTCGGCCAGCTCGGGCCGGCCGATCAGGTCGCAGATCGGCTTCCAGCCGACCGGTTGGATGATCACGTAGATGTAGTCGTTCGGGCCGCCCGGGGCGCAACGCACGGCCCAGCCGGGCTGGCCCCCGCCGGAGGCGTTGCCGGATCGGGGCACCTCGTCGGCGAAGGTCTCGTTGGGGTACTCCCCCAGCGGCCCGTGGGCCAGCCGCTGCTGGTCCCGGAGCTTGACCCGGCACAGGTTGAGCACCGCGTCCTGCATGGCGACCTGGACCCGCTGGCCGCGCCCGGTCCTGGTGCGCTGGTACAGGGCGGCCAGGATGCCGGCGACCAGGTGGATACCGGTGCCGGAGTCGCCGATCTGGGCGCCGGTCGCGGTCGGCGGCCCGTTCTCGAAACCGGTGGTGCTCATTGCCCCGCCCATCGCCTGAGCGATCACCTCGTACGCCTTGAACTCGGCGTAGCGGCCGGGCCCGAAGCCCTTGATGGAGGCGTAGACCAGGCCGGGGTTGAGCTCCTGCAGTTTCTCCCACGGGAACCCGAAGCGTTCGACCACGCCGGGTCCGAAGTTCTCCACCAAGATGTCCACGTCAGACACCAGCTTGGTGAAGACCTCCTTGCCCCGCGGATTCTTCATGTTGAGGGTGATGCTGCGCTTGTTGGCGTTCAGCATCGTGAAGTAGAGGCTGTCCACATCGGGGATGTCCCGCAGCTGGGACCGGGTGATGTCACCCTGGCCCGGTACCTCCAGCTTGATGACGTCCGCGCCCAGCCACGCGAGGATCTGCGTGGCCGAGGGGCCGGACTGGACATGTGTCATGTCGAGGACTTGAACGCCCTCCAGTGCCTTACCCATGAGCGAACCTCCTGTGTGCGCCACGCCGTGCACTGCGGACCGTGGGGCTGAACTTCCGCTGGTGCCACCTCGGCCGGGGGTCTGACCCTCCACCAGCTTCGGGGATTGCATACCGTATGGGGTAGGCAATATCGTGGCTCATGTAACAGCCAGGTGTCTAGGGGATCGCGGAACGTTTTCCGCCACGTCCTTATCGGACCGGCACCGTCCCCCGAGTCTCGGCGCGGACCAGGCGCCGGATTCCCCCGTGGCGTGGTCCGTCACCTGTTCCGGAGATCCGCGCCCGGCACCGTCATCGCGTCCGGGCGCCCGATCCGTTCCCGTCCGAAGTCAGCAGAAGGGAGGCCCAGTGGATCTGTTGGAGCACCAGGCTCAGGAACTTTTCGCCAAGCACGGCGTACCGGTGAGCCGCAGCCGCGTCGCCAGCACCCCCGACGAGGCCCGCGCGGCCGCCGCCGAGATCGGCGGACGCGTGGTGGTCAAAGCTCAGGTGAAGACCGGCGGCCGGGGCAAAGCCGGCGGGGTTCGCCTGGCCGATGGCCCGGACGCGGCGCGCGAGGTCGCGGCCGCGATCCTGGGCATGGGCATCAAGGGCCACACCGTGCAGAAGGTGCTGGTCACCGAGGCCGGCGACATCGTCGAGGAGTATTACGTGGCGCTGCTGCTGGACCGGTCCGACCGGTCGTTCCTCGCACTCGCCTCCCGGGCGGGCGGCGTCGAGATCGAGCAGGTGGCGGCCGAGAACCCGGCCGCGCTGGCCCGGCTTCAGGTAAACCCGGCCGTCGGGCTCGGCTGGGACGAGGCGCTCCGGCTGGCCGCCGAGGCCGGCATTCCGGACGACGTACGCGACCTGGTCGCCGGCGTCCTGGTTCGCCTCTGGAACGTGTTCCGCGCCGAGGACGCCACCCTGGTCGAGATCAACCCGCTGGCCAAGCTCGCCGACGGCACCGTCCTCGCACTGGACGGCAAGGTGACCCTGGACGACAACGCCCGGTTCCGCCAGCCCGGCCACCCGCAGTACGTCGACGTCAACGCCGCCGACCCGCTGGAGGTGCGAGCGGCCGCCAGGAACCTGAACTACGTCAAGCTCGACGGCTCCGTCGGTGTCATCGGCAACGGAGCAGGCCTCGTGATGAGCACCCTGGACGTGGTCGCCTACGCGGGCGAGCAGTTCGGCGGGGTGAAGCCGGCGAACTTCCTCGACATCGGCGGCGGCGCCTCGGCTCAGGTGATGGCGGGCGGCCTGGAGATCATCCTCGGCGATCCTGACGTACGGAGCGTCCTCGTCAACGTCTTCGGCGGGATCACCGCGTGCGACGCGGTCGCCGACGGCATCGTCCAGGCGATCGGGATGCTGACCGCCCTGGGCGAGACGGTCGGCAAGCCGGTGGTCGTCCGGCTGGACGGCAACAACGCCCCGCAAGGACGGAAGATTCTCGCCGAGGCAGCGCTTCCCGGCGTGCTCAGCTCGGACACTATGGACGGTGCGGCGCGGCTCGCGGCCGAGCTCGCCGGCGAGGGGGCGTGACCACCATGGCGATCTTTCTCACCGAGAAGAGCAGGGTGCTGGTCCAGGGCATCACCGGCACCGAAGGCACCCGGCACACCCGCCGGATGGTCGCCGCCGGAACAAACATCGTCGCCGGGGTCACCCCCGGCAAGGGTGGTCAGGACGTCGATGGCATCCCGGTCTTCAACAGCGCGGCCGAGGCGGTCAAGGTGACCGGCGCCGACACGTCGGTGGTCTTCGTACCGCCCCGCTTCGCCGAGGCCGCGGTGATCGAGGCGATCGACGCCGAGCTGAGCCTGGCCGTGGTGCTGACCGAGGGCATCCCGGTGCACGACACCGCGGCGTTCTGGGCATATGCCCAGGCCGCCGGGAACGCGACCCGGATCATCGGACCGAACTGCCCCGGCCTGATCAGTCCGGGCCGGTCCAACGCCGGCATCATCCCGGCCGACATCACCTCACGCGGGAGGATCGGCCTGGTCAGCAAGAGCGGCACCCTGACCTACCAGATGATGTACGAACTACGCGATCTGGGCTTCTCCAGCTGCGTCGGCATCGGCGGCGACCCGATCGTCGGCACCACCCACATCGACTGTCTGCAGGCGTTCCAGGACGACCCCGAGACCGACGCGATCGTGCTGATCGGCGAAATCGGCGGGGACTCGGAGGAACGCGCCGCGGACTACATCAGGGACCACATCACCAAGCCGGTGGTCGGCTACGTC
>DASRYP010000314.1:0-6332 GCA_035687165.1 Actinoplanes sp.
CCGCTCGATCGCGTCCCGCAGCAGCGCCGTCCCCTCCGCCATCCGGCCCGCGAAGAGCAGCACCGACCCCACCGTGGCGTCCACGTGGCACCGCACCCGGTCCTCGATGCCCAGCGCCCGGGCCTGTTCCCCGCTGGCCAGCGCCTCGTCCAATCGACGGTCCAGCATGTACGCCGCCGCGAGCTCGGCATGGATCTCGGCCAGGATGGCGGGCCGGTCCGCGGCGAGCGGAAGCGCCGCCCGTAACGCCTCGGTCCGCGTCCGCAGATCAGCGCCGAGAAGATGCTGCACCGCCACCCGATCGGGCACCAGCGCCGCCGCACCCGCCTCGTCACCCAGACCCAGCCGTACGTCGTAAGCCTCCGCGAGGCACGCGGCCGCCTCGGCGTTCTCGTCGATCGCGATCAGCTGCGCGCGTGCAGCGCTTCGGCGGCCGGGCCGGCCAGACCCGAGCCGGTGATCGCGGCGGCCATCGCCGCGGTCTGGGCCGGGGTCAGCCGGGGCAGGCGCACCTCCTCGGCGTGCCGCTGGGTGAGCAGCCGGGTGCGCCACTGGCGCATCGGGACGCGCGGGTAGAGCTCGTCGCTGCGATAGGTCCCCACCACCAGCAGCCGGGTCGCTTTCGCGTTCACAGCGGGTTCCACGGGGTCACGGCGGAGCAGCTCGATGCGGCGCACGACGCCGATCTGAAGATCGAGGCGGACGAGGGCGTGCACTTCGAGCAGGCCTGGCTCGACCCGGAGCAGGGCAAGGTGTTCTGTCTCAGCACGGGTCCGAGCAAGGAGGCCGTGCTGCGCATCCACGAGCGCGCCGGGCATCCGACGACAGAGATCTACGAGATCGCGGCCGAGGCCTGAGAGCCGGGGGCCGCCCGCCCGGCGGGCGGCCTCTCCGCGACCCGGGACAGCCGCAGCCACACCACGAAACCCCACACCACGAAACCCCAGATCACGAACCCGCCGTACACGGCGTAGAGGATCGCTGCGGGGTTCGCTCCTCGTCCGGTTCAGGAGACACCGGGCATAGTGGTGTCCGTGACACAGCCCTTCTGCCCGACCGAAACCCGGCTCTACGAGGACGGGAAGGTCATCGCCAAGGACTTCGCGTACGAGAAGGCCGCTGGTTTGCTCGACGAACATCCCCACGCGGTGCTCTGGCTCGACCTGTTCGACCCCGACACCGACGACCTGGCCGTGGTCGCGAAGCAGTTCCAGCTGCACCCGCTGGCCGTCGAGGACGCGGTCGTCGACCATGAGCGCCCCAAGCTCGACCGTTACCCCCATCACGTGTTCCTCAACGTCTACGCGGTCGACATCGCCACCAAGGACTCCGAGACGCAGTTCGGCAAGACCGAGCTCAGCGCGTTCGTCACACCGCAGGCCCTCATCACGGTCCGCAAGTCGCCCAGCGACACCAGCCGGTTCGTCGAGCACTGGGACGCGGACGGCCGGCTGGGCACCTCCACCGGGGTCGGCCTCCTGCTCTACGGCCTGCTCGACGTGGTGGTCGACGGGCAGTACGCGGCCGTCCAGCGCCTCGACACGGCGATGGACAAGGTCGAGGACCCGTTCCTCGAGGAGGGCGGGGCGCCCCGGGCGATCCGCATGCGCGGGATCCGCCAGCGCAAGCTGCTGGCCGCGCTGCGCCGCGCCGTGGAGCCGATGCCCGAGCTGGTCAGCCAGGCGATGCGCGCCGACCTGGGCCTGGTCGACGCGAGCCTGCGCCCCTACTACCGCGACGTCGAGGACCATGCCCAGCACACCGTCGACGAGGTCGAGCACCTGCGCGACCGGATCAACTCGCTGCTGCAGGACGACCTGGCCGAGCAGGGGAACGCGCTCAACGACACCACCCGCAAGCTGGCGGCGTGGGCGGCGATCATCGCCGTACCGACCGCGGTCACCGGTTTCTTCGGCCAGAACCTGCCCTACCCGGGCTACGAGCGGTTCTGGGGTTTCGTGCTGAGCACGATCCTGATCGTGTTCGTCTCCGTCGTTCTCTACATCTATCTGAAGCGGCGCAACTGGCTCTGATCGTTCGTGTCCCCCGCACGTCGCACCGCTGGCGTAACTCCCGGGTGATCTGCGGGGGAGGGGCGCATTTTAGGGTAGGCCCGTGCGCGACATCGCCGTTTTCTCCGGATCCGCCCATCCCGACCTGGCCGCCGAGATTTGTGAGCACCTCGGAGTGCCGTTGCTGCCGACCCGGGTGTCCCGTTTCGCGAACGACTGCATCGAGGTGCAACTGCAGGCCAACTGCCGCGAACGGGACGTCTTCCTGATCCAGCCGCTCGTTCCGCCCGTACAGGAAAATCTTGTCGAACTGCTCTTCATGCTCGACGCGGCCCGCGGTGCGTCGGCGGGGCGCATCACGGTGGTGCTGCCGCATTATGCCTACGCCCGCAGCGACAAGAAGGACGCCCCTCGCATCTCGATCGGTGGTCGCCTCGTCGCCGACCTGCTCACGACGGCCGGCGCCGACCGGGTGCTCGCGATGACCCTGCACTCGCCGCAGGTGCACGGCTTCTTCAACATCCCGGTCGACCACCTGCACGCGTTGCAGGAGCTGGCCCGGCACTTCCGGCAGTACGACCTGAGCAATGCCGTGGTCGTGTCGCCCGATCTGGGGAACGCGAAGGAGGCGGCCGCTTTCGCCCGGCTGCTCGGGATCGACGTGGCGGCGGGGGCCAAGCAGCGTTACGCCGACGACAAGGTGATCATCAGCACGGTGATCGGCGACGTGGCCGACCGTGACGTGATCGTGCTGGACGACGAGATCGCCAAGGGCAGCACAGTCTTCGAGTTGCTGGACCGGCTGCGTGAACGCGACGTCCGCAGTGTCCGGGTGGCCTGCACGCACGGGCTCTTCGCCGCGAACGCGGTGGAGCGCCTCTCGGCCGAGAAGGAGATCGAGGAGATCGTCTGCACCAACACAGTGCCGATCCCGCCGATGAACCGCACGGAGAAGCTGACGATCCTGTCGGTCGCGCCGGCGCTGTCCGAGGCAATGCGTCGGATCCACAACGGGGAGTCTGTCAGCGCGTTGTTCGCCTGAGCGCTTCACCGTCCGCCGCTCTTCCTCCGCATTCGCCGAGATCCTTCCGCGGTTCGTCCCGGGAAAGGTTGCAAACCTGGCGAACCGACCGCATGAGGGGCGTATCGAGCGGATCATGTCGTCATGGGTGTCATGGCTTACCCCCTCCGATACGCGCTCGCCGACCTAGCCCTGGCTCTCAGCCGGGTCTCGCACGATCCCGCCGCCGTGCAGTCCACTGCTGCCCGCGCCGCCGCCGACATGATCGGTGACGGTGCCGGTATCCAGTTGCTGCGCGACGACGGCCGCTACGACTCGATCACCTACCACCACATCGACGACGACCGGTCGATCTCGCTCTCCCGGGTGCTGGACCACGTCGACCAGCTCCCGGACGACGAGTTCTCCACCGCGCTGGCGGCCAGCCGGCGACCGATCGTGCTGGCCGGTGACGGTGTCGAGCCACTCGCGGGCGAGGAACACGAAATCCATTCGGCCGTGCTGTGCCCGGTGATCGTCGACAACACGTACGCGGGCTATCTGGTTCTGACCCGTGAGGCACCCGGTTCGTCCTACGCGCCGGCCGAGGTCGAGCTGGCCCGGGACATCGCCGGGGAGCTCGCCCTGGCCTGTTCCAGCGCCCGTGCCCTGGAACGGCTGCGGGCCAGCGAGGAGCGGTACCGCCGGGTGCTCGAGACGATCCCCGAGGGGGTGCTGCAGCTCGACCCGGATGCGGTGGTGACATACGCGAACGAGCCGATCGGCGTCGTGCTCGGCATGCCCCGCTCGCAGCTCGTCGGCGTCTCGCTGCGCGGCTTCCTCGACGACCAGGGGCAGAAGGAGCTGGACCGGCGGATCAAGGAGTGCCGCGAGGGCCGTTCGACGGTCGGCGGCACCCGGCTCATGCGGGCCGACGGCTCCCGGCGCAGCGTGCGGATCAGCATGATGCCGCTGATGGGCGACCACGGCGAGTTCACCGGCGTGGTCTGCATGGTCACCGACACCACCGACCACATCGACGCGCGCGGGCTCAAGCGACAGCTCGACCACCTGCGTCGGCTCGACAGCCTGGGCCAGCTCATCGGTGGCATCTCGCACGACTTCAACAACCTGCTCACCGTGGTCGGCGGCTCGGCCGAGATGATCTCCGCGTCGACCGAGGAGACCAGCCAGCAGCACCGGTTGGCCGTCGACATCCTGGAAGCCGTCGGCACCGGCCGCTCGCTGACCCACCAGCTGCTCGCGTTCGGCCGCAGCGACGGCAACCGGCCCGAGATCATCCCGATTCCCGACCTGCTCACCGACGTGCAGTCGCTTTTCAGCCGGACGCTCGGCGAGCACATCGGCCTCGACCTGGCGTTCGGGCCCGACGTGTGGGCCGTCCGCGCCGAGCGCGGCCCGCTGGAGCAGGCGCTGGTCAACCTGGCCGCGAACGCCCGGGACGCCATGCTGCACGGCGGGATGCTGCGGGTGGCCGCGATGAACGAGGTGACCGAGGACGGCAAGGTCCGCGAGGGCCTGCCACCCGGCCGGCTCGTGCACATCGTCATCACCGACACGGGCGTGGGCATGACCGACGAGGTACGCCGGCGTGCGCTCGAACCGTTCTTCACCACCCGCCCGACCGCCGCCGGCCTGGGCCTGGCCACCACCGCCGGCATCGTGCAGGGTCTCGGCGGGCACATCGAGCTGGAGTCGCAGCCCCGGATGGGCACGACCGTCCACCTCTACCTGCCGGCGGCCGAGGAGAAGACCGCCTCCGCCTCGGGCCGTCAGGGTGTGCCCTCGGTGATCGGCCGGGTCCTCATCGTGGAGGATCAGCCCGAGGTCGCGCAGCTCGTGCAACGTCTGATCGAGCCGGCCGGATACGCCATCACGGTCGCGACCGACGCGTTGCAGGCGGTCACGCAGGTGGCCGCGGGCGTGCACCCGGACCTGCTGATCACCGACGTGGTGATGCCGACGATGACCGGTCCGGAGCTGGCCTCGGCACTGCGTACGCACCGGCCCGACCTGCCGGTGCTCTACATGTCGGGCTACACCGCGGCGTCGCTCGGCCCGCAGCTGCACCTCGACGACAACAGCATGCTGATCGAGAAGCCGTTCACCCGCTCGACACTGCTGGCCGCCATCCGGACGCTCGCCGGCCCACAGCCGACGAACGATCCCACCCCCGCCAAGCAACGGAATTCGATGGAGCACTGAGGCGTTACTGGCTATCGTGATCCGCATGTTCGCACTCGGTCCGCAGCTGCCCCCCGTGGTGGCTCCCGTGTGCGTGCTTTCGCTCAGCGGCGTCGATACCCGAATCTGACCCTTCCCCAGCAGCAGCAGAACCGTAGGGGGAGGGTGGTCCCGCCCTGCGCGGTTCTGGCGTGACCTGTCGGCAGCAGGCACGCGAACACCCCATGCCCTCGCACCCAGTGAGGATTGAGAAAATCATGGCTAAGAGCCAGTTCATCCGCAGCAAGCCACACGTCAACATCGGCACGATGGGGCATGTCGACCACGGGAAGACGACCCTGACCGCCGCGATCACGAAGGTCTTGGCCGACCGCGACCCGGCAACCAACCGGTACGTGGCGTTCGAGGGCATCGACAAGGCGCCGGAGGAGGCCGCTCGGGGCATCACCATCACCATCGCGCACGTCGAGTACGAGACGCCGAACCGGCACTACGCACACGTCGACATGCCGGGCCACGCCGACTACGTGAAGAACATGATCACGGGCGCGGCCCAGGTCGACGGGGCGATCCTGGTCGTGTCGGCCCAGGACGGCTCGATGCCGCAGACCCGCGAGCACGTGCTGCTGGCCAAGCGGGTCGGCGTGCCGTACCTCGTGGTGGCGCTCAACAAGAGCGACGCGGTCGACGACCCGGAGCTGCTCGACCTGGTCGAGCTCGAGGTGCGGGAACTGCTGAGCGAGTACGGGTTCCCCGGTGACGAGGTGCCCGTCGTGCGGGTCAGCGCGCTCCAGGCGCTCGAGGGCGACCCGAAGTGGGTGCAGTCCGTCGTGGACCTGCTCGACGCGGTCGACGACTACGTGCCGATCCCGCCGCGTGAGCTCGGGGAGCCGTTCCTGATGCCGATCGAGAACGTGCTCACGATCAGCGGGCGCGGCACCGTGGTCACCGGCAAGGTCGAGCGCGGCACGCTGCGCGTCGGCGAGCCGGTCGAGGTCGTCGGCCTCGTACCGACCCTCGCCTCGGTGGCGACCGGGGTGGAGATGTTCGGCAAGTCGCTGGAGAGTGCCCAGGCCGGTGACGCGGTGGCGGTGCTGCTCCGCGGCATCAAGCGC
>DASRYP010000315.1:0-3504 GCA_035687165.1 Actinoplanes sp.
TTGAGATCTCTCGGGCGGGTTTCCTGCGGCGGCGGTCTGAGGACGATGTCGTCCGTTTCCAGGAAGGCAATCGGCGGGATCAGCCGGCTCAGCGTGTAGACGACCCAGTCGAGGTCCGCGTCGAGGAGGCCGTGCACTCCGTCGAGGACGGCGATGCCCATGCCCAGACGACTTGCCGTGTCGTGGTCACCGAGCAGCCGGGCATAGTCGAAGTCCGGGAAGGCATGGCCGTGCCCCGGTGGTGCCGCCACGATCTCGCCGCTGCGGCGGTCGAGCGTCAACGCCCCGAGAGTGGCCCGCCAGGCATCAGAGTCCAGGCCGGCACGCCACAGCGTGACGAGGGATTCCCACTCCGCCGAGGACTCCCCGGGGAGAAGGTCGCTCATCGCCACTCGGTTTCCCTCGGCGACGGCCAGCCGGAGCATCACGAGATTGGCGGAGTAGGTGGCCGCGTGCCGGACCTGATCGAAAGAAGTCGGCGAGTAGGCGCGATACCGGTCGGCCGGCGGACGTGACCGCCAGCGGCGGATGAGGTGATCGAGCACCGCGAGCAGGTCGGAGCGTTCCCCGTCGGGCAGGGCACCGAAGATCTCGCCCGCGAACTGCACGATCGGCCGTCGCCCGGCAAGCACCTGGTGACCGAGCAGCGCCTGCAGCAGGTCGTCCTCCGGGTCCCGCTGCGCCCGACGGCCGCCGAACGCCGCGTCGGCCACGTCCCGCAGCACCTCGAGGATCTTCCTGGCTACCAGGTATTCGCCGAAGGTGGCGTGCAGGAACTCGTACGACCGCTCGGATTGGCGCCCGCCGACCACGGTCGCCTCGTCGGCGTGGACGAAGAAGAACTCCGCCAGCAACCGTTGGCCCGTCGCCTCCGGCCGGCGGCTCGCCGAGCCCTCGGTCAGCGCTTCGAGGTCCTTGCCGAGCTGCGCCTCGGCGATCTGCTGCTGACCGCGGTTGAACATGGCCAGCGCGGCGATGCTGAGCCGGTCGATCGACGTCTCCACCGCCGCGGCCTCGTCGTACGGCCGGTCGTCGGCGTTCTTGGCGGCCTCACGGCCGGCGAACCGCCGGAACAACTGGTCGTAGAGCGCCGCCGTGGACGAATCGGCGAAGAGCTCGGAGACTCCCGGACTGCCCGCATAGAGGGCGAGCAGCATCAGCAGCAGCGGCTGCCGGGCCAGGTGCGGCTGGTGCAGCGCCTCCTCCCTGGTGAGCTGGTGAGCCTGTCCTTCGCCGGTCGCTTCGTTCCAGCGGGCGAGCCACGCTTCGATCTGGTCGTCGTCGAAGTCGGCCAGCTTCACCAACGTGGTGCCTTCCGGGATGTCGACGCGGTCGGCCACCACCGTGCGCGAGGTGACCACGACCGCGACGGGGCGCTCCTGGTCGGCCTCCAGTTCCTGGAACCGGACCACGTCGTGGAGGTAGCCGGTGCGGTCCAGATCCGAGGCCTGGAGCAACTCGTCCAGCCCGTCCAGGAGGACGACGCGGAGGCGATCCGCGGTCTCGTCGGCGAGTTCGGCCCACTGGACCCGTCGGTGGGTCACCCGATCGAGTGCCTGCTGAATCTGGTCGAGGATCGAGGCGTGCGCACTTACGGCCCGCAGGGCGACGTTGACGGTGGTGTAGTCGGCGGCCGGCAAGTGGGCGGCCAGGACCTTGGTCAGCATGGACTTGCCGGCGCCGGGATGCCCGAGCAGCAGCAGCGGCGCTCGCGTCGCGGCAGGCGAGAGGATGTGAGCGGCGAGGCGGCCGGCGATGTCGTCCCGCAGGGGCAACTTCGACCACCACCGCTCGTCCGATGCCCGGGCGTCGTCGTCGTGCGGAGTGATCCGGAACTTCGGCGGGACGAAGAGCTCGGCCACGGTGGGGAAGCGGACCGTCGAGTTCGGCCACGGGAGCGTGGCCTGCACCACCCGATCGTTCAACCGGCCGTGGTTCGCGCGCTCGATGACCTGCGCGGCTGCCGGTGTCCGCAGGACGGGAGCGCCGAGCGAGGTGAGTAATTTCTCGATCCGTCCGAACGATCGGTCGACGGCGTCCCGGGTGGCCGCGTGCTCGCCCAGGGCGGCCCAGATCGCGAACTCCGGCACGCTCGCGGCGAGGTCGACGTAGTACGACCGGTAGCGATCCCGGGAGCGGTGCTGGACCTCCTTGAGCGCGTGCCCGAAGAGCCGCCACAGATCGAGCGAGCGCAACAGCGCCTCGTTGCTCGAGTGCAGGCGCACGAGCCAGCGTTCCACCTCGGCGGTGTTCTCCTCGAAGCCGCAGCTGGCCGACGGCGCGGGAATCTCCGCGGAGTAGAGCCACTCCATGAGGGACATGCCGTTGCGCCGGGCCGCCGCCAGGGCTTTCTCGGACTCCGTCAACGTCAGTCCGCCGAAGCCGGAAGCCTCGACCGCCTCGTGGAAGACGTCGAAGTAGGCGGCGACCACGATCGTGCTGTGGGCGGCCGCCACCAACTGCCGCCGCTCCAAGCCGGCCGCGCCGTTGATTTTCGAGCCGAAACGCGTCACCAGCTTGCGGAGCAGGCCGCCCGCCTCGTTCTTCTGGTCGACCCACTGCCAGGCCGGGGCCAGGAACGCCGCGCCGGCCACCGCCGCGCCGCCGACCGTGGCGATCGCCGCGCCCGCGCCCGCGGCCAGGATCACGCCGCCCAGCAAGGTGTCCAGCTTGTCGATGGTGGGCGTCTCGGTCTTGCCCAGGATTCGGAGGGCGCCGCGGAAAGTCAGGGAAGGCTCACGCCGCATCCGGCCAGAATATCGGGGTGAGTCGATCAGAAGCCCTCGGCCACTTCGGTGAAGAATCTGGCCGCCACGGCCGTGTGAATGCGGAAACCCAGCTCCACCGGACCTTTCAGGATCTCGCAGCCGTGGGTCTCCTCGTTCGGCGGCGAGGGCGGTACGGAGGCCACCGGAGGGAACAGCGCGAACACCAGCAGAGTGCTGTCCGGCGCGCTCACCACGTCGTACAACTGGGCCGTCTCCGCTTCGACAGCGAGGCCCGTCTCCTCGAACAGTTCGCGGGCTGCCGCCTCCTGCCACGACTCGCCGACGTCGATGAAACCCCCGGGCAGGGCCAGCCGATCGATCGCCGGCGGAATCGCGCGGTGCACCACCAGCAACCCGGCCCCCACCGGTTGCACGGCGACCGCCACCGGCGACGGATTGCGGTAGGAAGTCTCGCCGCAGGCCGTGCAGCGGCGCGGCCACGGCTGGTTCGGGACGAATCTCGCCCCGCAGAAGGTGCAGTGCTGGAAGAGGTCAGGCATGCAGCGGCGAGTTGCAGGCGGCCACGAGTGCCTGCCGGCACGCGGTCAGCAAGGGCCGCAACGCCGCGTCGCGCTGCTGCGCCTCGTATCCGTTGACGGCGCCGCCCGGAGCGTTCGTCCCAGCCAGCGCGAGCACCTGGTCGAGGATCGACGCTCGGGCGAAGAGTCGGCGGGCGCGCGGGTCGAAGCCGACGGGCAGCGTGGCCGTGCTCTCGGGGCGCCGCAACTGTTGCAGG
>DASRYP010000316.1:0-5031 GCA_035687165.1 Actinoplanes sp.
GCCGAGGTGCTCACCCAGAACATCCTCTCCAGCCGCGGCCGCACCATCCGCCCCAAGACCCTCAACCAGAAGCGGTACGTCGACGCGATCGACAAGAACACGATCGTCTTCGGCATCGGCCCCGCCGGCACCGGCAAGACCTACCTGGCGATGGCGAAAGCCGTGCAGGCGCTCACCGCCAAACAGGTCAGCCGCATCATCCTCACCCGGCCCGCGGTCGAGGCCGGCGAGCGGCTGGGCTTCCTGCCCGGCACGCTCAACGAGAAGATCGACCCCTACCTGCGGCCGCTCTACGACGCCCTGCACGACATGCTCGACCCCGAGTCGATCCCGCGCCTGATGGCCGCGGGCACGATCGAGGTCGCCCCGCTGGCCTACATGCGGGGCCGCGCACAACCGTTGACCGCGAACGTGCTGACGCCGGACGGATGGCGACAGATCGGCGACTTGACGGTCGGCGACCTGGTCGTGGGCTCGAACGGTCGTCCGACTCCCGTGCTCGGCGTCTTTCCGCAGGGGCGCAAGTCGATCTATCGGGTGACGACCCAGGACGGCGCGTCGACGCTGGCCTGCGGCGAACACCTGTGGACCGTGCATACGGTCGACGATCGCCGCCACGGCCGCCCGTCCCGGGTGCTCCAGACCCAGGACATGATCGGCAAGCTCCGTCGCGGAAGCGCCCACCGGTACGAGCTTCCGCTCGTCGCGCCGGTGGAGTTCGTCCCCCAGGACGTGCCGATGGACCCGTACGCGCTCGGTCTGCTGCTCGGCGACGGGTGCCTGACAACCAGCACCACGCCGTCCTTCAGCACCGCTGATCACGAACTCGCGGAAGCCCTCGAGGCTGCGCTCCCGGACGTCGAACTCGTCCGGAAGAACGACGTCGACTATGTCGTGCGTCAGGGGAAAGGCCACCGGGGCGGCGTCCTCGTCGCCAATCCGCTGACCGCGACGATGCGGGTTCTCGGGCTGGCCGGGACCGGGTCGACCACCAAGTTCGTCCCGCAGACCTACCTGATGAACAGCGCCGAGGTACGCCTGGCTGTCCTCCAGGGCTTGCTCGACAGCGCCGGCGGTCCGGTCACCCGGAACTGGCGAAACTGCCGGATCCAGTACACGACCTGCTCCGAGCGGCTCCGGGACGACGTGGTCTTCCTGGTCCGCTCGCTCGGCGGTGTCGCCTCCTGGCGCCGGCGCCCGGCGCCAGGACGTCGGCCGGGCTTGGCCAAGGGCAGGCCGGTGGAGTATCGGCACGACGCGTTCGTGCTGGAGATCCGGCTGCCGGAGACGGTGTCGCCGTTCCGGCTGCGCCGCAAGACCGAGATGTACGAAATCGCCGGTGGGGGGCGCCCCACGCGCTTCATCGACGAGATCGAGCCGGCCGGGGAGGCCGAGACCGTCTGCATCCAGGTGGGTGCGGAGGACTCGCTCTATGTGACCGACGACCTGATCGTCACCCACAACACGCTCAACGACGCGTTCATCATTCTTGACGAGGCGCAGAACACCACTCCCGAGCAGATGAAGATGTTCCTCACCCGGCTCGGGTTCGGCGCCAAGATCGTCGTCACCGGCGACGTCACGCAGGTCGACCTGCCCGGCGGCACCACCAGCGGTCTCAAGATCGTTCGCGAGATCCTGCACGGTGTCGAGGACGTGCACTTCTCCGAGCTCTCCAGCGCCGACGTCGTGCGTCACAGCCTGGTCGCCGAGATCGTCGACGCCTACGCGCGTTACGACGCCGAGCAGGAGACCGCCACCCAATCCGTCCACGCCGTTCCCGGTCGCGCCGCCAGTGGTGGCCGCGCCGGGCGCCGGCGCTGATCCAAGGGATAGACGCACCACTATGTCCATCGAGATCGCCAACGAGTCGGGAGTCGAGGTCGACACCGACGCGATTCTCGCGGTGGCCCGGCACGCCCTGGACGAGATGGGGGTCAACCCGCTCGCGGAGCTGTCGATCCTGCTCGTCGACATCGAATACATGGCCGAGCTGAACCACCGCTGGATGGGTGGCGACGGCCCCACCGACGTGCTTGCGTTCCCGATGGACGAGGGCAGCGTCGACCACGGTCCCGGCGAGGCGGGCACGGGGGAGCCGGCACTGCTCGGTGACATCGTGCTCGCCCCCGAGGTGGCCGCCAAACAGGCTGCGGCCGCCGGGCACTCCGCCGGCGACGAGCTGCACCTGCTGACCGTGCACGGGGTGCTGCACCTGCTCGGCTACGACCACGCGGAGCCGGAGGAGGAGCGCGAGATGTTCGCCCTGCAGAACAGTCTCCTCCAGAGCTGGCGGGCCGGACGGGCCGGCTAGTCGTGGCGCCCGCCGATCTACTCGCGGCAGGCACCGCTTCGGCGGGCCTGCCCGACGTGCAACTCATCGTCTTCGCGGTGCTGCTGGTCTTCCTGGCCGGCCTCGCCTCGATGGCCGACGCCGCCCTGGGCAGCGTCTCCGCGGCACGTGCGGCCGAGATGGCCCGCGAGGGGGAACGCGGTGCCTCGGCGCTGGCCGCGGTCGCCTCCGACGTGGTGCGCCACCTGAACCTGCTGTTGCTGCTGCGGCTGCTCGCCGAGCTGACCGCGACGACGCTGGTCGCGCTGGTCGCCGTCGACAGCTGGGGGATCGGCTGGACGGCCGCGCTGGTCACCGCGGGCACGATGACCGTGGTCAGCTTCGTCGTGGTCGGCGTCGCGCCGCGCACGGTCGGGCGCCAGCACGCGTACGCGGTGGGTCGCGCCGCCGCGCCGCTGGTGCGCTGGCTCGGCAAGGTACTCAACCCGCTGGCCTCGTTGCTGATCCTCATCGGTAACGCGGTCACGCCGGGCAAGGGCTTCCCCGAGGGCCCGTTCGGCAGTCAGGTCGAGCTGCGTGAACTGGTTGACCTGGCCGAGCAGCGCGGTGTCGTCGAGCACGGCGAGCGGGAGATGATCCACTCGGTCTTCGCGCTGGGCGACACGATCGCCCGCGAGGTGATGGTGCCGCGCACCGAGATGGTGTGGATAGAGCCTTCGAAATCCCTGCAGCAGGCGCTCTACCTCTTCCTGCGCTCCGGCTTCTCCCGCATCCCGGTGATCGGCGACAGCGTCGACGACGTGCTGGGCGTGCTCTATCTCAAAGACGTGATCCGCCGCACCCAGAACGGCGACCCCGCGTCGGCGGCGCAGGCGGTGGCCGACCTGATGCGTCCGGCGACGTTCGTGCCCGAGTCGAAGCCGGTCGACGACCTGCTCTCCGAGATGCAGGCGGCCCGCAGTCACCTGGTGATCGTCGTCGACGAGTACGGTGGCACAGCCGGCCTGGTCACCATCGAGGACATCCTCGAGGAGATCGTCGGCGAGATCACCGACGAGTACGACGTCGAACGCCCCCCGGTCGAGCATCTGGAGGACGGCGCCGTGCGGGTCACGGCGCGGTTGCCGATCGAGGACCTCGGCGAGATCTTCGGGGTCGAGTTGCCGGCCGACGAGGTCGAGACGGTCGGTGGCCTCCTGGCCCAGACGTTGGGCCGGGTGCCGATCCCGGGCGCCACGGTCGACGTCGGCGGCCTGCACCTGGTCGCCGAGGGCACGACGGGCCGGCGCAACCGGATCGACTCGGTGTTGGTGCGCCGCGTCGAGCCGGCGGAGCAGTCCGGCAAGAAGACCGAGAACGACACGCAGACCGAGGACGAGGAAAGACTGACCGCTGATGCCTGACACGGACACCGCCTTGAGCGCCGAGGACACCAAACTGGTCACTCTGGCGCGGAGCGCACGCGCCCGGGTCGGTGCGGCCGAAGGAGCAGCGGTACGCGACCAGGACGGCCGCACCTACGCGGCGGCGACAGTGTCGCTGCCCAGTCTGTCGGTGACGGCGCTGCAGCTCGCGGTGGCCTCGGCGGTGGCGGCGGGCGCCAAGCTGATCGAGGCGGCGGCGGTCGTGACCGAGACGGCTGAACTGGAGTCCGCGGGTCAGGCCGCGGTGCGCGATCTGGCTTCGGAGGCCCCGATCCACGTGGCCGACCCGACCGGCTCCCTCCGCGGCACGGTTACGGCATGACCGACAACAAGCCCCGCCCCGACGCCGACGGTTCCGCCGCGGCCTCCTCGAGCGGCAAGCGGAGGACAGCGCCTTCTCGCTCCGCCGCACCTCGCACGTCTTCCTCTCGCACGTCTTCCTCCCACACGTCGTCGGACGGCGGACGGCGGACCGCGGACGAGCGCAGGAACTCACAGGCGTCAGCGGCGGGTGAGGGGCGGCGGGGCGGTGAGCGCAGGCCCACGTCTGCTGCGTCTTCCCCCAGCGGTTCTTCCTCCTCGGCCACTGGTTCGTCCTCGTCCGCCGCTGGTAGCGAGCGGCGGCTAACCGCCGGGGAACGGAACGAGCTGCGGCGGCAGGAGCGGCGGGCGGCTCGGCGGGCCGAGAGCTCGTCGGGGGAGCGTCGCGGCGGGCGTAATGCGGCGGGGGCGCAACCTCGTGGTGGCGTCGGCGGCGGGCGTGATGCGGCCGCCGCTCCGCGGCGCGACAGCGCGGGGCGTGATGGTGGGGCCGCACGGCCCCGCGGCAGCTCCGCGAGCGGGCGTGATGGTGGGGCCGCACCACGGCGCGATGGCTCTGGGGGCAGCCGGGACGGTGCAGTCGCGGCGGGCCGCGTGGGGCAGCAAGCGGACAGCGGCCGGGTGCGCAAGCCCCGCCCGGGGAGCGGGGTTCTGCCCGCTGGCCCCGAATTGCTGAAATCCGCTGAGACTGACACCATTCGTCCGCCGGAAAAGAGCGAAGGAATCGCTCAGAGTAATCAAGGTCGGCGCACGCACCGTCATCGGGAATCCTCGCGGATCGCGCGTGAGGACGACGTTTATCGCGCCGGATTCGCGTGTTTCGTCGGGCGGCCGAATGCCGGCAAGAGCACCCTGACGAATGCGATCATCGGGCAGAAGATCGCGATCACGTCGAGCAAGCCGCAGACGACCCGGCACGTGATCCGGGGCATCGTGCACCGTGACGACGCGCAGCTCGTGCTCGTTGACACGCCGGGTCTGCACCGGCCGCGC
>DASRYP010000317.1:0-10974 GCA_035687165.1 Actinoplanes sp.
TGGACGGTCCATCGGTGACCACGAACTCGCCGACCATCTGGCCGTGCCCGGGGATCGAGCAGAAGTACCGGTATCGGCCCGGCGTCAGTGTCACCGTCGCCTCGTGCCGGCCACCCTGCGGGTCGAACGGGTTGGCCAGGATGTTCAGGTTGACGTCGTGGTTGTAGCCCTCGGTGGAAGTGTCGAAGGTCAGCGTGTGCGGCATGCCGGTGGTGTTGCCGGTCGCCGCGCTGTTCTCGAAGACGATCGTCGTCGCCCCGGCCACCGCCTGGGTCGGGAAGGACTTGTAGCGGGTGATCTGGTCGTCGGTGGTCCAGGTCAGGGTCTGGGCCGCCGCGGCCGGGGTGACGAAGAAGCCGAGCAGCAGAAGCAGTGCGCCCGCCACGGCGATGAGCCGCTTCACAGGGCACGCACCCGGATGTCGCGGAACTCCACCAGGTCGGTGTCGCTGTGGTTCTGCAACCCGATCAGTCCTTCCGTGAACTGCCGCAGGTCGGTCGGCGGGTCACCGGCGCGCGAGGACTGCTTGCCGGGCGTGTTGTCGAACTCCTTGATGATCACGCCGTTGCGGATGATCGTGTAGTGCTGGCCGACCACGCGGACCTCGTACCGGTTCCAGACGTTCTTCTCGGTCACGCGGGCCACGCTGAGCGGGTTGGGGTCGAAGTTGTAGATCGAGCCGGTCTTCTGCGGTTCCCCGGTCTCGCCGTCGTAGATCTGGATTTCGTGGCCGCAGTAGATCGCCACCCAGGCCTGCGAGGTGCGGGCCGAGCCGACCGTGCCGCAGCTTCCGGCCGGGCGCTGGTCGAGCGGGATCCGGGGGTCGGGGAACCGGGTGAAGACTCCGCTGTTGCCCCGGGCGTCGCCCGGCGCGACGTCGCGGAACTGCAGCGTGAGCGAGAAGTCCTTGAACGGCTTGGTGTAATACAGCATGCCGAGCCCGCCGCTGGGCCGCAGCGACCCGTCGGCCTGGATCGCGAACTGCCCGGTCGGCGCCTGCGCCCAGTCCCGCAGCGACTCCGGCGTGCCGTTGTAGATGGACTCGTACCCGGTGTGGCCCGCACGGCCGATCGGGGACGACGCGGCGGACCGGGCCAGCGCTCCGGCCTCGCGACCGTTGATCACCTTGTCGTCGACCAGGGACTCGGCGACGTCGGTGACGTGCCGGACGAACGCGTCGTGCGTCGTCCAGGTGCTCTCGTCGTCGATCAGGTCGTCGATGGTGCAGCCCTGGCCCACGGTCTTGTTGGCGACCCCGGTGTCGACGGCGTCGAGACGTACGGTCGTGCCCGGGTCTGCCATGACACAGCCGGCTGTGACCGTGGTCTGGACGGTCTCGGTCTTGCCGCCGGCGTAGGTCACCGTCAGCGTGGCGGTGTAGGAGCCGACCTTGGCGTACGTGTGCCGCGGGTCGGCCTCGGTCGAGGTGCCGCCGTCGCCGAACGTCCACTTCCACGAGAGCCCGCCCGAGCGGGAGCCGTTGAACGCCACCGTGAGCGGCTTGTTCTGCACCGCCACCGCGTTCGCGGCCGGGATCGGCGTGGCCGCCCCGCCCTGGTAGGTGATCCGGATCAGCTTCTGGTTGGCGTGCAGGCTGAAGAAGCCGCCCGCGTAGTCCAGTAGGTAGAGCGCACCGTCCGGGCCGAACTTGGCGTCCATCCAGGACTGCAGCTGGGTGCCGCCGCCACCGGACGGGATGATCGCCCGCAGCGACTCGGCGAACGCCGGCGGGGTGTGCTGCGGCACGCCGGCCGGGTCGACCGTGACCGCCACCCGGTTGTTCGCGTTCGACTCGTCACCGATGAACCACTTGTCGTTCCAGTACGCCGGCCAGGCCACCGTGCTCGCCGGGTCGACCAGGTCGCGGTGGTAGGTCGGGCCGGACATGATGGCCTGGCCGCCGCCGCGCAGGTAGGGCTGGGTGTACGTGGCCTCGGCCGCCTTGTACGACGGGATGCCGCTGCCGTCCGGGCGTGCCGGGAAGACCGGGCCGCCGCCGTCCGGCGAGTACCAGATCATGTTGTCCTTGATCGGCGGCAGGTCGGTCAGGCCGGTGTTGCGGGGCGAGTTGTTCTTCGGGTGGTCGCAGTCGTACCAGCCGGTCAGCACCTGGGCGTCGGTGGTGCTGCGGTCCCGGTACGGCTGGCGGTTGCCCATGCAGTAGGGCCAGCCGTGGTTGCCCGCCTCGGTGATGATGGTGGCGGTCTCGTACTTGGCCGGGCCCAGCTCGGGGCTCGGCGCCGAGGCGTCCGGTCCGACCCAGCCCGCGGTCAGCCACTGCCTCTTCGGGTCGATCTGCAGCCGGGCGATGTTGCGGACGCCCATCACGTAGATCTCCGGGCGAGCCTTCTCGGTGCCCGGGGCGAACAGGTTGCCCTGCGGGATCGTGTACGTGCCGTCCGCCTCCGGGTGGATTCGGATGATCTTGCCGTTCAGGTCGTTCGTGTTGCCCGCGGTGCGCCGCGCGTCCTGGAACGACGTGCCCTGGTACTCGGCGGTCCAGTTGTTGCCCGAGTATCCGTCCGAGCCCTGCGACGAGTTGCTGTCGCCCGAGCCGACGTACAGGTTGCCCTTGTCGTCGAAGGTCATGCCGCCGCCCGCGTGGCAACAGCTGTGGATCTGCACCGGCCAGTTCAGCAGGTCCTTGCGGGTCGCCTGGTCGATCGTCCGGGTCGCCTTGTCGTAGGTGAGGCGCGAGACCGTGCGCTGCCCGATCCGCTTCTCCCGGTCGATCGAGGCGTGCGGCATCCAGTAGACGTACAGCCAGCCGTTCTCGGCGAACTTCGGGTCGGGCACGATGCCGAGCAGGCCCTCCTCGTTCTTCTGCAGCTCGTCGCCGCTGCCCCGGTTGCCCATCACCGGCAGCGTGGTGAGCAGCTTGACCTGTTTGGTACCCGGGTCCCAGCTGTGGATGGTGCCGCAGCCGAGGCCGACGTTCGGGTCGGTCCAGGGCACGACCGGGCCGGTCGGGCAGGCCGCCTTGCCGACGTAGAAGACCGTGCCGTCGGGGGTGATGGTCAGGCCGTGCGGTTCGCCGATCTGGTCGAGCTCGCCGGTCTTGTTGGTCGCGGTGAGCCGCTCCACCTGGTAGTTGGCGGCGATCGTGGCCTTGCAGTCACCGCGGACGATGCCGCTGGTCCAGCCGAGCGCGCCGGTCAGGTGCTTGCGGAAGGCCTCCTCACCGTACGAGCCCTCGGTGTGGCCCATGCCGGTATAGAAGGAACGGCCGCCGTCGTAGTCACGGCACCACGAGATGGCGTGGAACGGGCCGTTCGCGCCCTGACCCGGGTTGTAGTGGCGCTCCTCGACCTGGGCGAGGGTATGCACCGTACCGACCGGGTTGGTGTCCCAGTTGTACCAGCGGTCCGACCGGGTCACGTTCAGCGGCAGGTCCTTGGTCGCCGGGTGCTGCCGGTCGAGGATGTTGACCACCGACTGGTTCACCCCGGGCGGCGCCGGCGGCTCGGCGTTGCCGGTGAACAGCCGCAGGTCGGCCAGCTGGATCAGCGGGTCCCCGCTGTTCGCCGTGATGTTCAGCCGGTAGTGCTTGAACTCGCGGGGCTGGGCGACGTCGAAGCGGCGGGTCTGGAACCGCTCCGCGAAAGTCTGCCCGGTCCGCCGGTCGAGGTCGGTCCAGGCCTGCCCGTCGGCCGAGCCCTGCAGCGTCCAGTCCCGCGGGTCGCGCCCGGCCGAGTCGTTGGCCGAGGTGAGCGCGTACCCGGTGATGGTCTTCGGGGTGGCCAGCTGGTATGCGGCCCAGCCGGTCGTGGTGCGGACCAGCCACTTGGTGTTGGCGTCGCCGTCGGTGAGCTTGTCCTTGGTCTCGCTCGGCGGGTTCTCGCCGCTGACGGTGACCGTCTGGACCGGCTCGGCGACCGGGATCGCACCGGCCGGGCGGGCGCCGATCAGACCGGTGAACCAGGACGAGTCGAGCTGTGCCTTCGCGGCGTCACCGATGCCGAGGAAGCCGTTACCGGCCTTGACGAATGCTTGCAGCGCCGCCTCCTGCGCGGTGCTGAGCGCAATGCCTTCGGCCGAGAGGAAGACCACCGCGCGGTACGGGGCCAGGCCGCTCGGGCTGAACACGGCCGGATCGCTGCCGGACGTGACGGCGAGCCCCTGAGCCGTGCCGAGCTCCTTAATGGTCTGGGTCGCCCGGGTCACCGGGTCCTGCTGCGCGTCCACCGCGCCCGAGAAGACGAGCACCCCCGGTTGCGCCGGCGCTGCCTGTTTCGCGGCCGCCGTCGCCTCCCTGGGTGGTGCTCCCCCGATGGTCAGTACCACGGCCATGCCGATGGCCGCGGCTTGTCGGAGCCTCATGAGCCAGTCCCTCCGTGTACGTGCGCCGGTTGTGCCGTCGTCGTCCTGGCCGCCGCGTGCTGGTGGCCGTTGAACCGGTCGATCGCCTCCTGGGCGCCGAGTGGCATGGTCCCGTCCGCGTTGCGGACCAGGAAGATCCCCGCCATGCCGGTATCCGAGTGCAGCTGGACGTGGCAGTGGTACATCCACGCGCCCGCCCCGACGGCCTCACCCGCCAGCACCTGGAACCCGAAGGCGTTGCCCGGGTTGAGGTCCTTGTTGTCGATCACCTGGCTGGGGTCGGACGGGCCCTCAAGCATTCCCGTACGGTTGTCGGCCCAGCGGTGGGCGTGCAGGTGGAACGTGTGGAACAGACCACCGTGGCCGATCGCGATCCACTCCACCCGCTCACCGAGATTCGCCTCGAACATGGGCGTGTTCGGTGCGCTCTTGTGGTTGATGAGCAGGTCGTTGAAGACCACGGTGAACTGCTTGTCCGGCAGGAGGTCGCCGCGCCGCCGGACGATCAGCGCGCCGTACAGGCCCTTGGCGATCCCGCCGGTGCCGTGGTCGGTGCCCATCGCGTGGTCGTGGTAGTGCCAGTAGCCCGCGCTGCCCGGCATGAACCGGCGCCCCGCGGTGGCGGTCATCTCGTGCGAGCGCCAGTCGTACTTGCGGGTCTCGCCCGGCGCGTTGAACGAGTTGTTGAACGGCGCACCGTCCGAGTCGGTGCTGTAGTCGACGCCGTGCGGATGGATGGAGAGCCGCTGGTTGGTCGTGTTGACCAGGGTGATCTCGAGCGTGTCGCCCTCGTACATCTCCAGGATCGGCCCGGGGATCGTCGCGCCCCCCGGCGTGAGGCCGTACCCGAACAGCCCGCCGGGCAACGCCTCGGCATAGATCGTGATCTTTTTGGTGACTCCCGCCGCGGCCTTGGCGGGCTCGCTCTTCGTCGTGGTCGCCACCGTGACCGCCCCTGCGGTCAGACCGAGAACTCCGGCGGCGGCGAGCAGGGAGCGGCGTGGGAGATGCTGCTGCCGATCCCCGTTGACAACGTTGTCGTCGTTCATGCGCGTCCTCCGGCATTGCCGGGCGAGGCCGGAACGCCATCGAGTCGGGAGAGGGTGCGTGCGGTGTCCGGCGAGTGCAGGCCCGTCGGCCATGACACTGCCGCGCCCCGGCCATCGGCGGGGTGCTCGTGTTACGGACTTTTCTCAGAGAAATCAAAACTTCGGTCTGATGTGAGCAACTTATGACTCATATCGACGAAAGTAAAGGTCTTGTTGTCGAAAGCGGACGGTTACGCCGTCCACCGGGGACATCGATAGTCATACACGCCGACGGCCGGCGCCGGGAGCCCTGCGGCCCTCCTCGACGCCGGCCGTGGGCCGGACGGGTCTGTCTCCTACAAGGGATCGACGATCTGGTTGCTGCCGTTCGCCACCCGGTCGGTCCAGCTCGCGCCGTCCCACCAGCGGTAGCCGAAGCGGCCGGTCGGGTCGGTCTGCCAGGACGGCGGGATGGACGATCCGCCGGGCGCGGCGGGTGCGCCCGTGGCGAAGGGGTTGCCGTAGGAACCGGCCCCGTACGAGCCGCCGCCCGGCCCACTCGCGTACGAGCCGGCGGCGCCGGTCGGGGCGGCGCCGAATGTGGGCAGGCTCTTGCTCTGGTGATTGTGCCAGACCTTGAAGATCAGCAACCAGGCGCCGAGCAGGATGGAGAACCCGATCCAGGACGCCAGCTTGAGCACCATCAGGAACATCCAGAGCGGCAGTGGCACGATGAAGGCCCACATGCCGCCGTTATCCTCCGGCGGGTCGAGAAACGCCGGCGCACTCAGTGCGAGACCGACACCGAGGCTGACCAGCCACAGGAACACACCACCGAAGAAGGCCCCCACACCGGGCGCCTCGGTGCCGTACTGGCTCTCGTCAGCGCCGGCGGCGATCAACGTGGTCAGCACCACGATGATCGTGACCATGCCGACCCACAAGGTGCCTATCCGGAGCAGGAACCTCTTCATGACTCTCCTCAGAAAGCACCATTCACGACAGCGAATACGTTTCGGCTCTCGACCGGTGCCGCCGACGCTAACAGCACAATTGCGGCCGGGTAATCGTGCTTTCCTCCCGCACCGGCAAACGCAATTGAGTGGGGCGCCCGGCATGATCGTCATCCCGCCCTGACCAAGGGACCGACCCGTTCCGGCTACCGTGCCGGCCGGAAGTCCGGCCACGCGGACCACGAAAGGCGGCCGGCCAACCTCGCCCGGCGGCCTCGACGACCCCCTGATCACCCGAGACGGGAACAGCTCACCCGAGACCAGGACAGAATCGTCCGGACCGCGGCCGCGCCCGAACGACGCACTGCCTCAAATGCTTGCCGCACAATTCCTCCGATCGTCGGTTTCCGCGTCGCCACCAGATAGCTTCACCAAAGATCCAGGGCTGATCGCGGGCGCCGAGATCTCGGCGCGCACCGTCGTTTTCGCGCCGGCAACATCCACTTTTCCAGCGGTCCTTCGGATGTCCCGATCTTGGAATGGCCGAGGGCGCGAGGCGGATGGCGAGAGCACGCATTCAGGCACCGGTCAGGGTGAAGGCGCCCCAGAAGAACGGGCTGGCGAAGCGAGGGGTGCGACCGCCCGCCAGCTCCGGGTAGGCGGCGCGCAGCTCGGCCGGGGTCGCCCGGCGCAGCCAGCGCTGAGCCTCGTTGAGTGCCCGCGCCGGGCTCAGCCCACCGACCGCGTGCAGATCGTGGAAGCGGGCCATCAACAGGGCCGCCGCCCGGTCGTTGACCTCCCAGTGGGCCGCCACCACGCCGGCCAGGCCGAGCTGAAGCATGCCGCCGGGCAGTCCGACCACCTCGTCGGGCAGCTCGTGGCCGATCCGGTGACTCTCGCAGGAGGACAGCACGGCCAACCGCCGTACGCCGGGGGCCAGCCGCAGCAGATCGCGCAGCGTCACCGACCCGTCGGCCAGTTGCAGGCTGCTTTCCAGGATCTGGTCGGGCGCCGCGCGACCGTGACAGGCGAAGTGCCACACCGAGTGCCGGGACAGCTGGTCGAGCACCGCACTGCCGGTCGCGTGCGGCAGCACCGTCACCGCGTCGGTGCGCTGCCGCCACAGGCGAGCGACCACGACCACCTCGGGCAGGACGAACGCCAGCGGCACCTGCCGGGACTCCCCGACGCTGGCCGGGGCGGCCACGGCGATCACGGCCGGCGGCATCGAGGCCAGCCCGGCAGCGCGCGCGAGCGAGGTGCGCAGGATGCGGGCGTTCGGCGCGTACCGGAAGTCGTTGCGGTCGGCCAGACCCTTCCAGCCGTACGTCGCCTCGCCGTCCCGGAGCGCCGCGATGTGCACCGGCAGCAGGCCCATCAGGCCGACCGGGACGATCGTGACCAGCTCGCCGTGGCCCAGCCGGTAGTCGAGCTCACCCAGTCCGAAGTGCCACAGCCATTCCGCGAGCCGCTCGATCCGTCGGGGGTCGTCGGTGTTCTCCAGGTCGTCGACCGCCTGCCGGGCCGCCGCTCGGGTCAGAAAGGGCAGCGGCACCGGCTCCGGGTCACCACTCGCGCGCACGATCACCGCGTAACCTCCGGCCTCCGCGGCGGCCAGGTAGACCAGCGGCCCCTCGACCGCGGCCCGGCGGATCCGGTCGAGCTCGGTGTCGTCCTCCAGCCCGAGGGCGTCGATCTGCCGGCGTACCTCGGCGAACGTCGCGGCCGCGCGCTGCAGTCCGGAGGTGAAACGGTCGGAGTCGCCCTGACCCCGCTCGGCCAGGTCGAGCGCGCGGGCGGCGGTGCGGTAGCGGCCGGCGAGGTCGGCGCGACCGGCTTCCAGCAGCGCGCCCTCCACCGCGGGGTCGGTGCGGCCGGTGACCTCCCGCATGGCGACGGCCCGGCCGAGTTCCAGGGCCACCACCGCCCCGGCCGGATCGTCCACCCGCAGCATCCACCAGCCCGCCTCCTCGGCGCGGTTCTGCACCCGGCCGAGCAGCTCGTTCTTCGTCCGGCTCTGATACTGCGGCTCGGTGGCGAACGGGATGGCCACCATCAGGGACTGGTACGCGTCCGCGCACAGCTTCGGGTCTCCGATGGACTCGGCCCAGCCCACCCAATCGGCGCAGATCCGCAGGACGTCCTGCGAGGTGCCGTTGATGCTCGCCGAATAGGCGGCCGCCCAGGCGGCGGCGATCCGTCGCGCGGGGCGCGGCCGCAGACCGATCGCGTCGCCCTCGGCCACCGCCCGGGCGTAACCGGTCAGCGCGTCCAGCCGTACCTTCGGCGTGCCGTAGCCCGCGGCCCGGCGGAACAACCGGATCGCCCGGGTCAGGTCGGCCGGAGCGCGGGCCGCCGCCAACAGCACCCACGCGAGCGCCACGTCGGCCTGCGCGCGACGCGCGGGAACCCACCCGGCCACGCGTTGCCCCTTCCGGCAGAGCGCGATGGCCTCCTCGTCGCTGATCTCGCCGGCCAGGTACGCCAGCTCGCCGAGCATCCCGTGGACGCAGCCCAGTTGGCGCAGCAGGGCCGGACCGGCCCGGTGGAGAACCATCCAGAGCTGCCTGATCGCGTCCGAGACCAGGATCTTCTCGGCGACCTCGTCCGCCGTGGACGTCTGGGCCAGCAGGTATTCAGCCCACGCGAACGACTGCATCGCGTGCGCCTCACGGTCGCCCGGAAGCTTGCTCACCGCCAGCCGCATCAGGTGCAACGCCTCGCTGTAGCCGGTGAGGTCGTCGCTGCGCGTGTACTTCGCCTGCATCGCGGTGACCAGATCGAAGGCGGCGCCGAATAACCGGACCACGTCGTCGGGGGGCAGCTCGGCGGCGGCAGCCTGCAGCAGGTCGGTCGCCTCGGCCAGGTCGTCGGGGCGGTCGAGGAGGGTCGAACGCCGGCTCAGCGCCCGGGCCAGGCTGAACTTGTTGCCCTGCCGCCGGGCCTCCGCGACCGCCTCGTCGAGATCGGCGAACGCGTCGACGGTCTGCGGTTCCCGGAGCCGTTCCCGGGCGTGCTTGCGCACCCAGAGCCGCATCGCCACGGCCGTCGCCACGGTTCCCGCGCCGGCCGCCAGCAGGGCGGCCCGCGTCGGCAGGCCCATCGACTCGTGCAGGATCCCGTACAGGTACGGGTATCCACCGGCGGCCGAGCAGAGCGCGACGATCCAGGCGCTGACCACCTCGGTACGGTAGTCGCCGGCCAGCAGCAGCACGAAGACGATGGTGCCCAGCGGGGAGAGGATCGCCGGGAGGAGCCGGAGCCAGAACGCGTACGGGTTCCCCTCGTGCAGGGTGTGCCCGGCCCACCAGACGACGATGCCCCACAGGGCCGAGCCCACGACCAGCGTCAGGACGAAGGCTCGCCGCGCCCGCCGATGACCGCCGATGCTCGTCGGGCGGTACTCGAAGAGCGGCATCCTCAGCAGGCCTCGTCGGCGGCGTCGACCGCACGAATCCGCAGCCCGCTCGCGCCGTCGGCGAGGGTGTAGACCATCGTCCACACGGTGCAGGTCTCGTCCGGGCGCCCCTTCGGCCCGTACCCGGGATCCTGTTGGCTCCGGAAGCTGAGTTCGGCGCTGACCGTGGCACCCCGGTCGGCCACCGCACCCAGTCGGATCTCGTCGTCCTGAGTGGTGGAGATGTCCGAACGGAACTTGGCGACGTGCTCGGGATTCGAGGGGTTGAGGTTCTTGCGCGGCTCCACGACGCTGAGCGCCCGTTCCGGGTCACCGTCGTTGACGCCGCCGAAGTAGGTCTCGAACATCGCGGCCACCCGTTGAGCGAGGGCGCCCGGCTGCTCGATCGTCACGAGCCCGGCCGGTCCGGTGGTCGGCTCCGGCGTGGTCGGCTCCGGCGTGGTCGGCTCCGGCGCCGGGTCGGCCGTACGGGTCGTCGTAGCCGTTCTCGCCGTCATTGTGCTGACCGGCGGGTTCGCGTTCTCCTCGGCGTCGCCGGATCGGGTCGCGATGAACACCCCACCGAGGACGACCAGCAGCAGCGCGAACAGCACGAGCGCCGGGCCGCGGCCGCGCCGGGGCCGGGGGCTCTCCGTCCGCTCCGGCGGCACGGATCCCCACGACGGCGGCGTCTCCGGCGGCGGAATCTCCCGCAGTGGCGTCTCCCACGCCGGCGTCCCCCACGCCGGCTCGGGCGGCGCCGAATACCGCGGGGGGTCGGGGTACAGCGGGGGTTCCGAGTATCGCGAGGGCTCTGACTGCCGTGCGGAAGGTTCCGGCGGCGCCAACCACGACGGCAGCTCCGGCTCCGCGTGCTTCGTGCCGTAGCAGGCGATGCAAGTGGCGTTGGTCAGGTCGTTTCGCGTGCTGCAGGCCGCGCAGGTCCACCCGGCCATCTAGACACGCTCGGGTGGCTCGATCAGTTCTCCCCTCGACAACGCCACGGTGTCGTCGAGGGGCCAGCTCAGGAGAAAATCGTCCAGGACCTCCGCCAGGTCCGGTCCCTTGATCGGCGGCGGGGGCGGGGGCGGTTCCGCTTTCTCCGAGATCGGCGCCGCGGCGTGTCGTCCGGGGGCACCGCCGTCCGCGTGCCGGGTTCTGGCGTCCTCCACCGGACGGAAGCTCTCCGATTGCCGCACCCGGCTCCCGACCGGAACCTGTACCGCCTCGTCCGGACCGTCGGAGCCCGAACCCGCGGCTTGCGATTCCCCGTCCC
>DASRYP010000318.1:0-4757 GCA_035687165.1 Actinoplanes sp.
GCATGGGTCCGGCCCAGCGTGGTGTGGCAGCCGTGGCACTCGCCGCAGCCGAGGCCGTCGCGCTGACACTCGAGCGCCGCGGCGAAGGCGCGCGCGGCCATCGAACGGCCACTGCCGGGTGGGCCCGTGAAGATCCAGGCATGGGTCATCGCGCCGGCGGTCACCTGATCACCGGCCACGACCCGGGCCGCCGCCGCGGCGGCCTGCCGCAGGGTGGCGACCGGCTCGGCCTGGCCCACCAGATCGGCGAAGACGTCACTCACAGCACCGATGGTATTGCGAGCCTCTGACAGAACGGCCACCCCAGGGCTCCTCCTTTCCGAGTTATCCACACTGGAAAACGAGGCGTAGCGGAGGTGTCACTCTTCCGGGTACGTTCTGGTCCCGGTCCGCGACGGTGCACTGACAGAAGGTGAGGAGCCTCGGCATGGCACGTGAGATCGACGAGGCGTGGATCAGTGAGGCCATCGACCGACATCGACATGTCGAGCAACTGCGCGACGACTGCGACCGTGCGGTTGACTCCCATCACGTCTCGGTCCACTCACCTGACGACTCGATCGAGGTCATCGTGACCGCCTCCGGCCGGATAACCGACATTCGGATCCACGGCGGTCTGCAGCATCGCAATCCGGTCGAGTTCGCCCGCGAGTTGCAGGCCACCGTCGCCGACGCCGCCGAGGCTGCTCGCTGGGCCCGGGAGAAACTGCACGACGAGATCTTCGGCAAGTTCCGTTCGCTCGGGGAGGCCTGACATGGACCATTTGGCCGACCGTCTCGATGAGGCGGCCGAGACCCTGACCGCCCTGTCCCGCGATGTTCCTTCCCTGAGCGTGGCGCCCCACACGTTCGGTGCTGTTCCCGCTCTGTCCGGCGCCGGGGGCGGTGCCCCGGGGCCGGGTTCGGCCGAGGCCGGCCCCGGTCTGCCTGGGCAGGTCGGCCAGGCCCTGTGCGACCGCTGGACCGCGGTGCTGGACGCCCGGGGGCGCGAGGCGTCCTCGGCCGCCGTCCGCCTGGCCGAGATGGCTCACTCGGTGCGGACGACCCGGCGGCGATACGCCGAAACCGACGAGGCGGCCGAGCGCCGCTTCACCCAGGAGTGGTGATGGATCAGCTCGACCAAGTGATCGGCACAGCCACGCCGCTGCTGCGTCGAGCGGAGGACGTCCTGGAAACGTCCGGGGCACCCGCCGGCCACCCCTTGTGGGGCCACCTTCGACGCGTGGGTCTGCTGCCCGCCGACGCCGCGCACGCCGTGGCCGGGTTGCGTCCGTCGGCGCTGGTCGAGGCCGAGGCTGAGCTCCGGGTCGCCGCCCGGGTCTGTGTCGAGGCGGCTGCCGCGCTGCCCGCACCCGGCGACTGGGAGGGCGAAGCGGCCGAGGCCTATGACGAGCTGCGCCGTCGAGCCGCCGGTCATCTGTCCGGCGGCGGTGCCAGCCTCGACGAACGGTTCGAAGCCTCCGCCGACCTGGCCGCGGCCCTCCACGACTGGATGACCCGCACCAGGAACAACCTCGCTGCCACCCTGGCCGACGTCCTGACCTCGGCCGAGGCGCTGACGCTCGCGGCTCCTGCCGCCCGTCCGCCCGCGGCCGTCGAGACAACAGCCGCGGCCGACCTCGCGGCCTATGTACTCCGGGCCATCGCCGACGACTACACCGAAGTCGAAGATCTCCTCCACGGATCAGCGGACTTGGCTGTCCCCGTGCCGTCGTGATCACTCGCCTCCGCCGGTGCGTCGGGCTTGGTGCGGGCATGGTCGCGGCGCCACATTCGGATAACCGGAAGAGCCCGGAATGTGACGCCGCGACCTCCTGCATCCCCCCCCGCAGGCGTGACTACCACTTAACGCGATAAATCGATCGTTGTCTTCGCATGGGGACGCCTTAGGGCCGCTCGGGGGAGCGGGAGGAGACGTCCGTCCCGGTGGGCATCAGCCATCAAGAGATCGACATATATCCATCTGGATGACCGGTTCCGGGATCTTCGGCGCCCGGTCACGACCCGGTCAGGGGTGAGAACGGCGACGGCGCAGACTGAGCAAGACCGCCGCGGCTCCGGCCAGCAGCAGGCCACCGCCCACCAAGGCCATGCCGGCGAGGTTCGAGCCGGTCACCGGGAGGCCGCCACCTGCTCCCGCGGAACTTTCGGGGGAGACTGCGGCAGCTTCCAGCACACCCACCGACAAGCTCAGCGAGACGCTCGACTCGCCGCCGTAGCCGTTCTCACCCCGGTCCCGCGACCCCACCAAGATCCTGATGGCAGCGGCCTTCGCGCTGACGGCGTTTCCTTTGACGGCCTGCCGGACATCGCCCAGAGAAATGCGCAGCTTGATGCCGCTCGTGGAAACGGGAGCCGATTCGATCTCCGGAGTGGCGACGGGCGGCAGACCCGGGATGGCCGGCACGGGCAACGGTTCGCCCGCACTCAACTCGTCCAGATCGGTGAGACTGCGTAGGAGAGCCGACTCCATCTCCTGGCGGTCCGGCGTCAGCGCGAGGTCGACGTGTTCGCCCGCCGCCCGCAACCGCTTCGTCGCGATGCCGTCGCCCGAGACCTCGACGATCGCGGGACGATAACTGACCTGGCCACCGGAAGTGGCGGAGGTGGTCGCCTCGAGAGCGGGTGCCCGAAGGATGCGTAGCAGCACCTGGCCGCCGGCCAGCTCGATGCGTCCGGCGGTGACGGTCGACCTGGCGACCGACCGAAGCTCCCCGCCGCGATTCTCCAGCGCGGTCGTGCCCTGGCTGGTCATCGTGCTCGGAACGCGAACCAGCGCGCCGTTTCCACTGCCCAGCAGGCGTACGCCGGTCAGCGCGGCGGTGGCCCGTCCCGTCTCACCGGCGACGCGCCCGCACGCCATGCCGGCGTCCCACCGGGCTTGCGTACCGATCTCGCCGCTGCCCAGCCGCACCGGCCCGGCCTTTCCCGCCGGGGTCGAACGCCGCACCGCCTTATCGTTGGTCGGGGGAGCGTATTGGAGCAGCGGCTGCACCAGCGCCGAGGGAGTGGCCGACGCCTGGTCGTCCGGAGATCCGTTCAGCACTCGGGCATAGGCGGCCGACGTGATCCGGGCACTTCCGATCATCGCCGTACGAGCTTCGCCCACACCGACGTCGGACACAGTCCCGTCGAGTGCCTCTCCGCGCTTCACTGGCGTCACCGGGCCGACGCCCGCGCGCTGAGCCGTCGACTTCGGGAGCAGGCCGAGATGGCCGAGCGTCCCCGTCCCGATCAGGCCGATGCCCTCGCTCAGGGTGTCGCTGTCCGCCGGGTCCGGGATCACCGACTCGGCGCCGCCGCTCAGCACCCGGCCGCCCGCGTCCCGCGTCGTGCTCTCCTCGGCCTTCGCGTCCGCTGGGTCACTCTTCGCTCGTGGCCGTTCGGCGGCCCTCGCGCGTACTTCGAGCTTGTCGATCCGCAGAGACTCGGCACCCGACTGGGCCGCGAAGATCTCGGCCTGCTCGCAGGGTGCGGGAGCCGCGAGAGCCGGCTGCGGTGTGAAGGCGCTCGCGAACCCGAGCGCGACGACACTGGCGGCCAGCGACCTGGCGGGCGTCATGGCGGTTCCCTCCCGATGACGCCGCACGGCACGGCGTCTACGGGTCTGCCAACGAAGGTCGATCTCGGCGGTTGCGACGCGTCTATGCGACAACCCCGACGGGTAGCCCAAAACAGGCATTTGGTGCGGCTGGCCAAGCGTCGTAGGGTGGTGACCATGGGCATGCTGTGCGCGGTCAGTTTCAACCGGTATGGCCGCCTCTACTACCTCGACCCGGGGGAATTCTCGCCCCAGGTCGGCGACCGTGTGCTCGTGCCCACGGATGACGGGCCAGAGGTGGCGGAGTGCGTCTGGGCGGCTCAGTGGGTGAGCGACGACACTTCGGGCTTCCCTAAGGTCGCCGGTCTCGCCGTTGACGACGACCTACGCCGCGACGAGCTGCTGCGCAAACGTAAGGCGGCGGCCAAGGTCGCCGCGAAGAAACTGATCAAGGCACATGAGCTGCCGATGAAGGTCGTCGCCGTCGATCACGTGCTCGACCCCACCGGTGCCGGCGGTGCCCGCACGACGATCTACTTCACCGCTCCGCACAGAGTCGACTTCCGATCTCTCGTGCGGGACCTCGGCGCGACCCTGCACTGCCGGGTCGAGCTGCGACAGCTCTCCGCACGAGACTCCGCCCGGGTCCAGGGCGGCATCGGCTCTTGCGGCCGCGACCTCTGCTGCGCCACGTTCCTGACCGACTTCGAGCCCGTCACGATCCGCATGGCGAAGGACCAGGACCTCCCCCTCAACCCGCTGCGCATCTCGGGTGCCTGCGGCCGCCTCATGTGCTGCCTCAAATACGAGCATCCGCTATACGCCCGATTTGCGGAGTCAGCGCCATCTGTCGGATCTCGTGTGACGACCCCGGAGGGCGATGGCCGAGTGGTCGCACACAGCGTCCCCAAAGACTCCGTGGTGGTACGCCTGGATACCGACGGTTCCCGGTGCTCTTGCAGCCGCGCCTCGGTCTGTGAACCTCGCCAAGCCCACGACGAGCAATACAACTGACCCGCACCGGCGAGACCGGGGGTCAGTGGACCACGATCGGGTTCTCGATACGGTGGGCCTTCAGGGGGTCTCGGGGGTGTAGCCAGGACCTGTCAGGGGCGCCGCCGGGGTCCGGGGTCCAATTGTGGCAGATCTTGTCGATGCCGATGGGATGGATGGTCAGGGTGCCATCGGTCGCTATGTGCATGCGCAGGAAGCTCTT
>DASRYP010000319.1:0-2486 GCA_035687165.1 Actinoplanes sp.
CCGCGGCAGGTTGTCGAGCACGGCCTCGGCGAACCGCGAGTCGTCGTCGGCCCGGCGGGTCAGCTCGTCGCGTTCGGTCGCCACGGCCTGGTCGAGCAGCTGCTGCGCCCGGGTGACCGCCCCGTCGAGGTTGCCCCGCCGCAGCGCCTCCCGGCGCATCCGGCGGGCCCGGTCGCGCAGCTCGTCGAGCCCGCGACCGTCCTGCGGCCCGCGCCGCACCAGGTCGCGCAGCACGTCCCGCAGGCTGTCGCCGGCCAGCACCCGCTCGCCGACCTCGTCGACGGCCGCCCGCACGTCGTAGGGCGGTGCGAGCGGGTCGGGCCCGTCGCGCCAAGCCCCGTACCGGAACCGGTTGCCGGCCATGTCAGCTCCCGTAACGGGTGCGGCCGTCGTCGGTCAGCTCCTTGGCCAGCCGGCGGGTGAGGTGCAGCCCCTCGAGCACGAACTCGACCCCGGACGCGGCCTGCCCCGGCGAGGGCGCGTCGCCCAGCCCGAGCCGGTCGAGCACCTTGGCCAGGCCCGGCACCGGGCCGATCTGGCCGAGCAGTTCCTCGGCGCTGACCAGGTCACCGGTCTCGATGATCGCCCCGGTGGACACGAGGTCGGTGAAGCCGGAGAGGTCAAGCCCGCCCAGGCGGTCGCGGAACGTCTCGGCCGTCGCGACCCGCAGCAGGTGGGCCAGGACCTCAGTCTCGCGTCCCTCCTCGCCGCTCTCGAACTCGACCTTGCCGCGCAGCGTCGACGTCACCGACGCGGTGTCGCAGATGCGCGCCACGGCCTCGGGCTCACGCCGCAGGCCGCTGCGCCGCAACGCCGAGGCCGCGGTGGTCTCGGCGGCCGCGATCGCGAACCGGGCCGAGATGCCCGACCGGGCGTCGACGGCGGGCGACTCGCGCACGGCCCGGGTGTATCGGGCCAGCACGTCGATCAGGTGGTCCGGGACGGCCGCGACCAACGCCGCCTCCTGCCGGACCAGCGCGGTCTCGAGCGCCAGGTCGACCGGGTAGTGCGTCCGGATCTCGGCCCCGAACCGGTCCTTGAGCGGGGTGATGATCCGCCCGCGGTTCGTGTAGTCCTCGGGGTTGGCCGAGGCGACGAGCAGCAGGTCGAGCGGGAGCCGCAACTGGTAGCCGCGCACCTGGATGTCGCGCTCCTCGAGCACGTTGAGCAGCGACACCTGGATGCGCTCGGCCAGGTCGGGCAGCTCGTTGACGGCGAAGATCCCCCGGTTGGTGCGCGGCACCAGCCCGAAGTGAATGGTCTCCGGATCGCCCAGGGCGCGTCCCTCGGCCACCTTGATCGGGTCGACGTCCCCGATCAGGTCACCCACGCTGGTGTCGGGCGTGGCGAGCTTCTCGCCGTAGCGCTCGGAGCGGTGAAGCCAGGAGATCGGCAGCAGGTCGCCGGTCTCCTGGGCCAGCCGGCGTGAGCCCGGCGTCAGCGGACGGTACGGATGTTCGTGCAGCTCGGACCCGGTGATGACCGGGGTCCACTCGTCGAGCAGGCCGATCAGCCCGCGGATGAGCCGGGTCTTGGCCTGGCCCCGCTCGCCGAGCAGGACCATGTCGTGGCCGGCCAGCAGGGCCCGCTCGACCTCGGGCAGAACGGTGTCGTCGTAGCCCACGATGCCCGGGAAGCGGGGCTCCCCGGAACGCATGCGGGCGAGCAGGTTGTCGCGCAGCTCCTCCTTGACGGTGCGGAGCTCGTGACCCGAGGCGCGCAGCTCGCCCAGGGTGCGCGGAAGGTCGGCGGGAGGTGTGATCGCGGTTGGTGCGTCTGTCACCGCGAGAACGCTACTCCGCCCGGGTGACGAACTCGTTCCCGTGGCGACCATCGAGCGGTACGCGGCCCTCGGCGACGACCCGACCTGCTGAGCGCGCTGCGCCGGGACCGGTCGGGAGCGGGCCGCATAGGATGTCCTCCCGATGAGTGCCACCTTGATTGCCCGTGACCTGGCGGCCGGCCACGGCGACCGCATCCTCTTCTCCGCGCTCGACCTGGTCGTGGCGCCCGGCGACGTGATCGGCCTGGTCGGCGTCAACGGCGCCGGCAAGACGACCCTCCTGCGGACGCTGGCCGGTCTGGTGCCGGTGGAGAGCGGAACCGTCTCGCTCAGCCCGCCCACCGCGAACGTCGGCTACCTGCCCCAGGAGCGTGAGCGGCGCACGAGCGAGACGGTCCGCGACTTCCTGGCTCGCCGCACGGGTGTCGGCCCGGCCCAGGCGAAGCTGGACGCGGCCACCGAGGCCCTCACCGAGGGCCGCGCGGGCGCCGACGACGAGTACTCGACCGCCCTGGAACGCTGGCTCGATCTGGGCGGCGCCGACCTCGACGAACGGGCCGAGCAGGTGGCGGCCGACCTGCACCTGACGGTCGGCCTCGACCGCCCGATGACGGCCCTGTCCGGTGGCCAGGCCGCCCGCGCGGGCATGGCGTCGCTGCTGCTCAGCCGCTACGACGTCGGCCTGCTCGACGAGCCCACCAAC
>DASRYP010000320.1:0-3534 GCA_035687165.1 Actinoplanes sp.
CCGCGGCCGGGTGGCTGGTCGGCGCCGGTGTGGCTCTCGCCTTGTCCCGGCTCGGCGCGGATCGCCGGCTGTTCGCGCTCGGCCTGGCCAACGCCGTCGGCATGTCGGTCATCGGGGTGCTGCTGGTGCTGGCCGTACGCCGCCGTGCCGGACCGGCCGCGCTGGCCGGACTGGGCCGCACCACGCTGGTCACGGTCCTCGCCGCCGGTCTCGCCGCGCTCGCCGGATGGGCCGTGGTGGCCGGTATGGGTAGTCTTTTCGGTCCCACCCCGGAAGCCGTCGGCAGCATCGTGCAAGGCATATTGGGTGGGCTCGCCGTGCTCGTGGTCTTCGTGGGCGCCGCCTACCCGGTGGCCCGGCACGACCTGGCGCCGCTGGTCCGCCGGCTGCGCCGCAGCCGGAGCTAGACGGAAAGCGGCGCCGCCGCCGAGCTCGGACAGGACAGGAGAGGGGTTTCGTGGGCGACCACTGGCGTGGTTCGGTGGCTCTGGTGCTGGCCTCCAGCACGGGCGGGGTCGGCCAGCACGTCGCCTCCCTGGCGCGCGGCCTGGTCGCCGCGGGCTGCGACGTCCTGGTCTGCGGCCCGGCCGCCACCGACGAGCTGTTCGGCTTCGCCGCCGCCGGCGCCGCATTCGTCCCGGTCGAGATCCCGGCCAGTCCCGGCCCGCAGGACGCCTCGGCCGTACGCCAGCTCCGCGGCGCCCTCGCCACCCGGCGTCCCGACGTGGTGCACGCTCACGGTTTCCGGGCCGGCTTCGTCGCCCAGCTGGCCCGCGCCGGTGCCCCCCTGATCGTCACCTGGCACAACTCCGTGCTGTCCCGCAAGGGCCTGCGCGGTCAGGCCTCCGCCCTGGTGGAGCGGGTCGTGGCCCGCGGCGCCACCCTCACCCTGGGCGCCTCGGACGACCTGGTGGAACGGGCCATCACGCTCGGGGCCCGCCACGCGCGGCTCGGCGCGGTCGCCGCACCGGCGCTGCCCCGGCCCCGGCGTACCCGCTCGGCCGTGCGCGCCGAGTTCCGGCTGCGACCCCAGACGCCGCTGATCCTCTCGGTCGGCCGGCTGCACCCGCAGAAGCGCTACGACCTGCTGGTCGAGGCGTCGGCCCGGTGGCGCGGACTCGACCCGGCGCCGGTGGTGGTGGTCGCCGGCTCCGGTCCCAGCTACATGTCCCTGGCCCAGCTCGCATCGCAGTGGCATGCGCCGTTCCAGCTGCTCGGCCACCGCACCGACGTGGCCGACCTGCTGCTCGGCGCCGACCTCGCGGTGATCACCAGCGACTGGGAGGCGCGGCAGCTGTTCGCGCAGGAGACGCTGGAGTCCGGGGTGCCGTTGATCAGCACGGCGGTGGGCGGGCTGCCCGGCCTGGTCGGCGACGCGGCCCTGCTGATTCCGCCGGGCGACGTCGACGCGCTCGACAACGCCGTACGCGCCATGCTCGCCGATCCGCAGCTGCGCGCCGACTACGCGGCCCGCGGACCGGTGCAGGCGGCGAGCTGGCCCCGCGAGGCCGACACGGTCGTCGACGTGCTGGCGGCGTACGCCGAAGTGACGGGTTTCTAAGTGAATGCTCTCGACCGGATGCGCCGGGTGCGCCGGGTCTCGGTCCCGGCCGGGCATCGGACCTCGCGCTGGGTGCCCTATCTGCTGGTGGCGCTGATCGCGGTGGCCGGCCTGGCCGGGCTGGCGATCCGTCCGGCCGGCGACACCAACCCCGGCAGCGCCGACTACGTGATCGTGGCCGGGGCGGCCGGGCTGCGCTGGGACGACCTCGACCCGCAGCGCACGCCGACGCTGTGGCGCGAGGCGACCAGGGGATCGATCGGCTGGCTGTCGGTGCGTTCGGCGATGCGCGTGACCTGTCCCTCCGACGGGTGGCTCACGGTCGGCGCGGGCAATTACGCGGCGTGGCCGCGGCACACCACCGGCAGCCGCTGCGAGCCCGCCGCCCCCGCGCTCACCCAGCCCGACGACATCGGCGCCAACCTCACCGACCAGCGGTCGGTGGTGCAGGACAATCAAGACCGGCTCCCGTACGGGACGGTGCCCGGTGCCCTGGCCGAGTCGGTGCGCTGCACGTACGCCTTCGGACCGTCGGCGGCGATCGCCGCCGCCCGCCCGTTCGGCCGCGTCGACAAATACCAGCCGACCCTGCCCGCCAACCCGCAGAAGCTGCTCACCGACTGCAACCTCAGCATCGTCGACCTGGGCACGGTCGCGGGCACCGGCGCGCAGCGGCAGCAGCAGGCCGAGGCGGTCGACGCCGTCCTGGCCCGGGTCGTCGCCGCCCGCCCGCAGCGCTCGCTGCTGATGGTCGCCGGCGTCTCCGACACCGAACGCTCGTCGCGCCTGCACGTGGCGATCGCCGAGGGTGACGGCTGGAACGGCGGCTGGCTGACCTCGGCCGGCACCGGCCGTGACGGCTACCTGCAGCTCATCGACCTGGCCACGACCGTGCTCACCGCGCTGGGCAAGACCGCCCCCGAGAAGCTGTTCGCCGGGCGCACCGCCACGATGGTCGAGGGACGGCCGGGTGACCCGGCCGAGGCGATGCTCGGCGGCCACAACGCCGACCAGCGAGCCAACGCCCAGACCGCGGTCGCCGAGATCTTCTTCACCGTCCTGGCCGGCCTGCAGATCCTGCTCTTCCTGCTGGCCGTTCCGGTGATGGTGCGTGCCCGCCGGCATGCTGGGCCGCGTGGTCCCGCGCTGCCGTCGGCCCGGCTGGTGTCGGTGCTGGAGCTCGCGCTGATCGCGGCCGCGCTGGCCATCCCGGCCGCGCTGCTGGCCGACGCGACACCGTGGTGGCGCTACGACCACCCGGCCTGGGTGTTCGGCACCGTCACGGGCCTGTTCATCGCGGTCGGCACCGCACTGGTCCGATTCGTGCCGCGCTATCCCCGCACGCTCTGGCCGATGGGCGCGGTGGCCGGGATCGGTGCCGTGGTCGTCGGGGTGGACCTCCTCACCGGCTCCCGGCTTCAGCTCAACGGTGTCGCGGGCTACTCGGCGGTTTTCGGCGGCCGCTACTCCGGGGTCGGCGGGGTCGGCCTGGGCGTGTTCGTGACCGGGCTGCTCGTGCTGGCCGGCTCGCTGGCCCAGTGGATCGCCAAGAAGTGGCGCCCGGTCGTGGTCGTGCTGCTCGGCGGCATCGGCGTGGTCATGGTCGGCAGCCCCTATCTCGGCGCCGACCCGGTCGGGGCGATCGCGGTGACCGCCGGAGTCTGCGTGGCCGCCGCGATCACCACCGGCGGCTGGCTGACCTTCCCGCGCTTCGCCTGGTCCGGGCTGGCCGGCCTGGCCGTCACCATCAGCTTCGCGACGGTCGACCTGCGCCGCCCCGCCGCCGATCAGGGCATCGTGGGCCGGCTGCTGACCGAACTGGCCGACGGCACGGCCGGCCCGGCGGTGCAGCGCGCCGCCACAGCCAACGGCCAGGCCCTGCTGGACAGCCCGCTGACGATCCTGGCCGTCGCCGGCGTCCTGATGCTCGCCTTCTGCCAGTTCTCGCCCTGGGGCGGCCTCAACCGACTCTT
>DASRYP010000321.1:0-2349 GCA_035687165.1 Actinoplanes sp.
GCGTACAACGACGAGGTCGCGCTCGCCGTGCTCGCGGGCGTACGCCGAGCCGGTCTCCAGGCCCCCGGCGACCTCGCGGTGATCGGTGTCGACGACATCCCGCCGGCCCGCCTGGCCGATCCCGCCCTGACCACCGTGACCACCGATCAGGCCGCCATCGGTGCGCACCTCGCCGCCACCGTCGTCGCCGCGTTGCGCGGCCGCGCCGCCCCCGCCCTGCCCCCGGCCGCCGTCGTCAGGGTCGTGACCAGAGCCTCCGCGTGATCAGTGGACGTCGATAGATCTGACACCAAACGCACAGCCAAGGCACAACGCCGGCTCAGCCTGCGAGCGAAAAGTGAGGGGTGCAAGGACAGCCCCGGCCGAAAGGGGGATGAGCGCCATGCTCGTCTCACTGAACCGCAACGTCGGTCACCGCGACTTCACCGCCACCGCGACCGACCTCCCGATCAACCCCGCGGGCCTGCCCACTGTGACAGGTCCCCTACCGGTGGTGGCCGTCGTCGGCCGCCCGGGTCGGGTGGCCGGCCTCCCCCAGCACCTGCCGCCCGGCTGGACGATGCGCCCCGCCACCGGGCTCGACGACCTGCGCCCCGACGAGATCGTGCTGCTCTCCGGCGCCTCCGTCCACGACGTCGAGACTGCCCGCCACCGGTTGCCGCCCCGCACGATGATCGTCGCCGTGGTCGACGAGGAGGCCCCCGGCGAGACGGTCGCGGGCGTGCTCACCGCCGGCGCCGACGCCTGCGTGCGCGGCGGCCAGCCGGCCATCCTCGCGGGTCACCTGCTGGCCTGCCGCCGCCGCGACCGAGCCGACCGCTGGTCCCGCGTCAACACCCAGCGTCGGCGCTGAGACCGTGCGCGGCGTCGGCCATCCGCCGCGGCTGCCCCGCGGCGAGGAATGAGCGGCGAGGAATGAGATGCGGCGGAAGAAGTGGGGAAGACCGAGATGATGCGGCGCTGGGGGCACTGGACGCTGCGTTCGCGCCTGGTCCTGGTGGTCGGCGTGCTCGCCGCGGTCGCCCTGGTCCTGGCCAACACGGCCGGGCTGCTGCTGATCCGCAGCTACCTGATCGACCGCACCGACAAACAGTTGCGCGGCATGACCTACCCGTTCGCGAACGGGCGTTCGTCGGTGGCCCCGCCGCCGCGGCAGTACGCCGTGACCGGCCGAAGCTACGACACCGGCGTGATCCCCTGGAGACCGGTGGCGCGGCTCGGCCCCGACCAGGTGGCGTACGTCTATCTTGCCGACGGCAGCCTCGACCTCGAGCGGAGTTCCACGTTCGACGACGCCCGCCCAGCGGTCGCGACCGTCGCCGAGGTCACCGCGCGGGCCGGCGCCCGAGATCCGTACACGGTGAACGCCGGTGACGGCAGCGCGGCTTGGCGGATGATCGCCGTGCGCAATGACGAGACCGGCACGGCCGCCGTGTTCGGCCAGTCCCTGTCCGAGGTCGACCAGACCACCGACCGGCTGCTGTTCATCGACGCCGCGGTCAGCCTGTTCGTGCTCGCCCTGCTCGGGGCGGTCGCGGCTTTCGTCGTACGGCTGGGTCTGCGGCCCTTGACCGACATGGAGCACCTCGCCACCGACATCTCGGCGGGCAACCTGAGCGGACGCGTCGCCGACACCGATCCGCACACCGAGCCGGGCCGCCTCGGCCTGGCGCTCAACTCGATGCTCGCCCGCATCGAGGCCGAGGTCGGCGCCCGCACCGCCTCCGAACACCGGATGCGGCAGTTCCTGGCCGACGCCTCGCACGAACTGCGTACGCCGCTCACCTCCATCCGTGGCTTCGCGGAGCTCTACCGGCGCGGCGGTGTCCCGGCCGGCCCGGCGCTCGACCGCATCGAGAGCGAGTCCGGCCGGATGAGCGTGCTCGTCGAGGACATGTTGCTCCTGGCCCGGCTGGACCAGCAGCGGTCGCTGGCCCGCGGCCCGGTCGACCTGCTCGAGATCGCCGCCGAAACGCTGCGCGACGCCTACGCGCGCTCGCCCGAACGGCCGGTGCGGCTGGCCGGCCTGCGCGACGAGGACGACACGTTCGACCCGGCCACCGTGCTCGGCGATGACCACGCGCTGCGTCAGGTCGCGACCAATCTCGTCGCCAACGCGCTGCAGCACACCCCGCCGGGCGCGCGAGTGACCGTACGGGTGGGGGTGTTGCCGGCCAGGCCACCGCACCCGGGCACCGTGGTCTCCGGCCCGGCGGCACCGGCGGGCGACCGGCTCGCCGTCCTCGAGGTCACCGACGACGGCCCGGGGATCTCGGCCGAGCACGCGCCGCGCGTCTTCGAACGGCTCTATCGCGCCGATTCCAGCCGTTTCCGCGGCCTGGGCGGCGG
>DASRYP010000322.1:0-9087 GCA_035687165.1 Actinoplanes sp.
TACGGCGACGGATTCTTCGCCGAGAACCCGGACGCGCAGCTGGCCCGCATCGACTACGTGCGGGGCAACCGCACCCCGATCGTCAAGGTGGCGGCGACCCCGACCTCCGGCCAGGCGCCGCTGACCGTCGCGTTCTCCAGCGCCGGCACCAGCGACCCCGACGGCGACCGGATCAGCTACGCGTGGGACTTCAACGGCGACGGCCGGGTCGACTCCCGGGTCGCGAACCCGACCTACACGTTCACCCAGAACGGCAACTACCGCCCGACGCTGAAGGTCACCGACAGCACTGGCCGGTCGGCGTCGGCCGAGGTGAAGATCCCGGTCGGCACGGCGGCCCCGGTCGTCCGGTTCACCACGCCGCAGACGGGCCAGCCGTTCGCCTTCGGTGACACGGTGACCTTCGAGGTGACCGTGACCGACGACGCACCGATCGACTGCTCCCGGGTCACGGTGACCTACGTCCTCGGGCACGACCAGCACGGGCACCCGCTCTCCACGGCGTCCGGCTGCACCGGGTCGATCACCACGTTCCTCGACGCCGGGCACGCCGGTGCGGACAACCTGACCGCGGTCTTCGTGGCCTCCTACACCGACACGGGCTCCCCGGCCCAGACCGGCTCGGCGACCGTCGTCCTGACACCGTCCACCTGACGCACACGTTTTAAACGCCGGCCGGGTCCCGAGATCCGGCCGGCGTCACACTTACCCCGTACTGCCGGTCTGTTATCAAGGGCACCTGGTCGATGGCCTCGCCAGGCGTGACGCTGGCCAGGTGACACAGGCGACGGTCATTCTGGCGCTGGTAGTAATCACCGCCCTCGGTTTCGACTTCACCAACGGATTCCACGACACGGCGAACGCGATGGCGACCTCCATCGCCACCAAGGCCCTGAGACCGAGGGTGGCTGTCGCGCTCTCCGGCACCCTCAATCTGGTCGGCGCGTTCCTCTCGGTCGAGGTCGCCCTGACCGTGACCAATGCCGTGGTCCGCATCCAGAACGCCAACGGCGCTCCCCGGGAGTCGCTGACCGCCGACGGCGGCGAGGCACTGCTGCTGATCGTGCTGGCCGGCCTGGTCGGCGGGGTCGTCTGGAATCTGGCGACCTGGCTGCTCGGACTGCCCTCCAGTTCGTCGCACGCCCTGTTCGGCGGCCTGATCGGGGCGACGATCGCGGGCCTCGGCTGGGGCGGCGTCAACTGGAACGGCAACGGCTCGAAGCTCGACGGGGTGGTCGGCAAGGTCATCCTCCCGGCCCTGCTCTCTCCCGTGATCGCCGGTGTCGTGGCCATGGTCGGCACCTGGCTGATCTATCGGGTCACCCAGGGAGTAGCCAAGCGTTTCACCGACAACGGCTTCCGCTGGGGGCAGATCGGTAGCGCCTCGTTGGTGTCGCTGGCCCACGGGACGAACGACGCGCAGAAGACTATGGGGGTCATCACCCTCGCCCTTATCGCGGCGGGCGATTGGACCGATACCAAGAACATTCCGTTCTGGGTGAAGGCGGCTTGCGCGCTCGCCATCGCGTTGGGCACGTACCTCGGCGGGTGGCGGATCATCCGTACGTTGGGGAAGGGTCTGGTCGAGATCGCGCCGCCGCAGGGCCTGGCCGCCGAGTCCTCGTCGGCCGCGGTCATCCTGGCCTCCAGCCACCTGGGCTTCGCATTGTCGACCACGCACGTCGCGACCGGCTCGATCCTGGGCTCGGGGGTGGGCAAACCGGGCGCCCTGGTGCGCTGGCGGGTGGCCGGTCGGATGGCGACCGCCTGGGTCATCACGCTGCCGTCGGCCGCTGTGGTCGGGGCCGCGATGTGGTATGTCGGGCATCTGATCGGCGGGCTCGGCGGGGCGATTCTCGTCTTTGTGCTGTTGCTGGGCTTCGCCGCCTTCATGTATCAGCGCTCGCGCCGCAAACCGGTCGACCACAGCAACGTCAACGACGAATGGCACGAGCCGGTACCCACGAGCGTCGAGAGGTAGAAGTCGTGCACACCCTGGTACTCGCGTTGGACGGCGCCTGGCAGGTGCTGCTCGCCGGGCTGATCCTCGGCGCCGGACTCCCCGTCCTGTTCGCGCTCGGCATCCGTTCCCTGGCCTACGGCGCGGGCGGCGACGCCGAGGTCAGCCACGCCCGCCCGCACCGGATCGGTACGGTGGTGGGCTACGCGCTCTTCGCTGTCGTGATTCTCGGCGTCCTGCTGGGCCTCACCTATATCGTGGCCAGCGGCATGGGCAAGACGATCAGCTTCGAGCATCTCTATCCGACCATCGCGAACAAGTAGAGAAGACCGCACCGGGAGTCAGCGAACCGTTCGCAGGGCCATTCGTAGGTCCAGGAGTGGGAGGCTCAGCATGACCGACAGCCGTTCGAACTTCGTGGTCCGTGCCGTCTCCTGGTTGCGGGCCGGCTATCCGACCGGGGTGCCGCGGCAGGACTACGTGGCCCTGCTGGGGCTGCTGCGCCGCAAGCTGACCGAGGAGGAGGTCCGCAAGATCGCCGCGGACCTCGCCGAGCAGTCGCTGCAGTCGCCCGACCCGATCAACACGCAGGACATCGAGGCGATGATCAACGACGCGGTGCTCCAGGAGGCCACCCCCGAGGACGTGGTGCGGGTGTCGGCTCGCCTCGCGGCCGGCGGCTGGCCCCTGGCCGATCCGCCGCTCGACTGACGGATCGTGCATTACCACTCACCCTGATCCCAGGTTAAGTGAACTTACCGTGAACGAAGAATGAGGTATGGGGTAACGAGCACGAAATATCAAGTTCACACTTGCTGAACTCTTCTGGTCTGATCTTCCAGACGCGACTCTGACCTGGTGACAGAAACATCGGTGATCCTGGCCCTGGTGGTGGTCACGGCCCTCGGCTTCGACTTCACCAACGGGTTCCACGACACGGCGAACGCGATGGCCACCTCCATCGCCACCCGCGCCCTGCGGCCCAGAACGGCCGTCGCGCTCTCCGGCATCCTCAACCTGCTCGGTGCCTTTCTCTCCGTCGAGGTCGCGCTGACCGTCAGCAACGCGGTCGTCCGCATCCAGAATCCGGACGGTACGCCGAAGGAGTCGCTGACCGCGGACGGCGGACAGGCGCTGCTCCTGATCGTGCTGGCCGGTCTCATCGGCGGCATCGTCTGGAACCTGCTGACCTGGCTGTTCGGGCTGCCGTCCAGCTCGTCGCACGCGCTCTTCGGCGGTCTGGTCGGCGCGACCATCGCCGGGCTGGGCTGGGCCGGCGTCAACTGGAACGGCAACGGCTCGAAGCTGGACGGCGTGGTCGGCAAGGTGATCCTGCCGGCGTTGCTCTCCCCGGTGATCGCCGGTGTGGTAGCGGCGGCCGGCACCTGGCTGATCTACAAGGTCACCGTGGGGGTGGCGCAGCGGTTCACCGAGAACGGGTTCCGCTGGGGGCAGATCGGCAGTGCCTCGCTGGTCTCGCTGGCTCACGGCACGAACGACGCGCAGAAGACGATGGGCGTCATCACGCTCGCGCTGATCGCGGCCGGGGACTGGACGGACACGAAGAACATCCCGTTCTGGGTGAAGGCGTCCTGCGCGCTGGCGATCGCACTCGGCACGTACCTCGGCGGGTGGCGGATCATCCGTACGCTCGGGAAGGGGCTCGTGGAGATCGCGCCGCCGCAGGGCATGGCGGCCGAGTCGTCGTCGGCGGCGGTGATCCTGGCCTCCAGTCACCTCGGGTTCGCGCTCTCCACGACGCACGTGGCGACCGGGTCGATCCTCGGCTCGGGGGTCGGCAAGCCGGGCGCCAAGGTGCGCTGGCGGGTGGCCGGGCGGATGGTCGCGGCCTGGCTGATCACACTGCCGGCGGCCGCGGTCGTCGGGGCCGTGATGTGGTACCTCGGCGACTTCGTGGGCGGCCTCGCCGGAGCCAGCGTGATCTTCGCGTTTCTGCTGGTGCTGGCCGTGGTGATGTGGCTGCGCTCACGGGTCAAGCCGGTGGATCAGAGCAACGTCAACGACGAGTGGGACACGGCGCCGGCCGTCGAGGACGAGCGCGTGCCCGCGGGAACGGCGGCGTCATGAGCACCTTGGGATTCGCCCTCGAAGGGGCTTGGAAGGTGCTCGCCGCCGGGTTGATCCTCGGAGCGGGGCTGCCGGTGCTGTTCGCGCTCGGCATCCGGGCGCTCGCCTGGGGTGCGGGCGGTGAGGCCGAGGTGAGCCACGCCCGGCCACAGCCGATCGGCAAGGTGGTGGCGTACGCGCTCTTCGCGATCGTCGTGCTCGGCGTGCTGCTCGGCATCACGTTCATCGTGGCGAGCGGCTTCGGCAAGACGATCAGCTTCGACCACCTCTACCCGGTGATCGTCGACAAGTAGCGCTCAGGGTGCTCGGCGGGTGAGGTAGTCGTCGAGCGCGGCGGCTACCGCGTCGTGGTCGGTGACGTCGAGGACACGGACGAGAGGGGACGCCGCGATCGCGGAAAAGCGGTCGTCGGCCGGCTGGGTCGCGGCGGCGGCGATCTTGTCCGCGGTCCGGCCGGTGCCGGCCAGCACGAGCACGGGACGGTGTCGGGCGAGGCTCTGTTCGGCGTCGAGGAGGGTGAGCTCGCCGCCGTTGACCAGGACCGTCACACCCGGGCCGGCGGAGAGCGCCGAGGCCACCGCGGCGAGGTAAGGGATCTCGTCGCCCCACTCGCGGGCCGGCTCGATCAGGACGAAGTGGGTGTGATGCTCCTCGAGCGGCGCCGCGTCGGGAATCGGCGTGCCCGGGTGGCCCGGATAGGTGACCGTGCCGAGCGCGGCCACCCCCACCAGCGGAAAACCGTCACGGGCCTGGCCCAGCAGGCGCATCACCCCGCTGTCGGTGCCGCCGTCGACGGCGATCGCGTGATGCCGGCGGACCGCCGGGGCGAGCACGTCGGTGAAGACCGCGGCCAGGTCCTTCTCGTCGCTCAGGCCGCCCGCGCCGCCGACCAGCACGAGAACCGGGCGCGGACGGTCGAGGCCGAGGGCGGCGACCGCGGCGGGCACGGCGTCGAGCCCGTCGACGAGGACCACGGGAAACATGATTGTGAACCCTAGTCGATGGGTGGCCGCGCCGGAGGTGGCGCGGCCACCCATCAAGATCAATGAGCCAGCGTACGAGAGAGCACGCCCACGTCGGGCTGGTCGGTGAAGAGACCGTCGATGCCGGTCCGCAGGAACGTGATCTGCTCGTCGATGGCCCGGCCGTACGCGTTCGGGTCGGTGCCGACCCGGTAGTCGGCCGGGAGGAACTGGTTCTCGGCCCGGAACGTATACGGGATCACCTTGAGCCCGGCCGCGTGGGCGTCCCGCACGAGCGAGGTGGGCGTGCCCAGCGTCGCGTCGGCGTTGCGCGGGATGACCTGGCTCTTGTCCGGCCCGACGCCGTCCACGTAGGCCGACAGCTCCGCCAGCCCGGCCGGGGTCAGATACCGGGCGTACGTCTGGCTGTCGTTGAACGGGCTGGCCGCCGCGCTGGTCAGGAAGACCAGGTTGACCTGCACCCGGTACTGCCGGCGCAGCTCCTTCAGGTTGGCCGCCTCGAAGCTCTGGATCCACACCCGGGCGCCGCGCCGGTCGAGCCGGTTCCGCCGCAGGGTCCGCACGAGCGGCGTCTCGAGCTCGAGGCCGAGCCGACGGAAGTAGGTAGGGTGCTTGGTCTCGGGGATGACGCCGATGTCTCGGCCGAGCTCCTTGGTGAGCTTCGCCCGAAGGTCGAGCACCTCCTGGAAGGTGGGCACTGCGAACAGGCCGTCGTAGAGCGTGTTCTCCTGGCGTACGGCCGGGAGCCGCTCGACCGCGCGCAGGGTCTTCAACTCGGCCAGCGTGAAGTCCTCGGTGAACCAGCCGGTGCCGCTGACCCCGTCCAGCAGCACGGTCTTCTTGCGGTCGGCGAACTCGGGCCGCCGCGCGACGTCGGTGGTGCCGCCGATCTCGGGCTCGTGCCGGCAGACCAGCACGTGGTCCTTGGTGGACACGAGGTCAGGTTCGATGTAGTCGGCGCCCATCCGAGCGGCGAGCTCGTAGGAAGCGAGCGTGTGCTCCGGACGGTAGCCGGACGCTCCACGGTGCCCGAACACCTCCGGGTCCCTGCGGCCCGATCCGTGCGCGAGGGCGGGGGCGGCGGCAACCGTCCCGGCCAGCGCGGGCGCGGCGGCGGCGACGGCACCCATCCGCAGCACCTGACGTCGGTCTGCCACGAGATCCTCCACGGGATTCGCCGCCGGCGTCCGTCGCCGGGGGTCCCGGGGACGAGTCGAAGCGACGTAACCGACCGCGAGGCGACCTTGACGTAGCGATCAAGGGAACGACGTGGGAAGCGTTCAGGGGAGATAGTCGGCCAACCGGGCGGGGGTGAGCCCGGCCTGGTGGATCGCGTTGAGGACAGCCAAAAAGTCGTCGACGAAACGCTTACGGAAATGCATCAGGATGATGTCGCCCGGCTGGACGGTGTGGCCCTCTTGGAAGAAGACCTTGCCGTGGTCGGTGGTCTCCTTCCAGAAGAAGGCCGCCTTCATCCCGCAGTCGTGCGCGACTCGCAGCGTGGTCGCGTCGTGGGTGCCGCCGGGCGGCCGGAACAGGATCGGGCGGCGGCCGTAGAGCTGTGCGAGCCGGTCGGCGCCGCCGCAGATCTCGCGCTTCTGGGCCGCGTACGACAGGCCTTTGAGGTTCGGGTGACTGATGGTGTGGTTCTCGATGGTGGCGCCGGCGGACTGCAGCGCGGTGAAGTACCCCGGGTCCGACTTGATGGCGTTGACCTCGAGGAAAAGCGTGGTCGGCACACCCGCGGCGCGGAACAGCTCGAGCGCGAGCGGGTGCTTCACCCAGCCGTCGTCGATCGTGATGAACGCGACCTTCTGGTTCGTCGGGATCCGGCTGAACCAGCCCGCCGTACCGTTCGGGGCAAGCGCGACCTTGGCCGGGACCGGCGCCTCCGCGAACTGGGGGATCCGTCCGAGAAGGTTCGCGGGCAGGCCGGAGGGTGCCGACTCCAGCGTCGGCGTGCGGCTCGGCTGCGGCGCGGACAGGCTCGTGCTGACGGCGGGTCGGCGGGCGGCCAGGGTGCCGCCGGCGCCACCGGTGTCACCACATCCAGCGACGATCGACAGTGCGATCGCGGCGGTCAGGACCTTGCTCGTTCGCATGCGCATCCTCGTCGTGGGGGAACGTCACCCTGTTGACGCGCCGGGACCGCCTGAGCGAGGCAGATTGTGGGGTTTGTCATGATCGGTGGTCGAGGGGGCTTTCCGGTGCTGAAGGACTCGGCTGCGGGGCCCGGCCGAGGTCGGCTTCGGGCGCCGGGGACGGGCCTCGGGTTGCGGGAACACGAACCGCTTGAACGCCCAGAGCCGGAACACCATCGCGATCAGGGTACCCAGGATGATGCCGCTGACGAAGTCGGCGATCTCCTGCACCGGGCGGCTCACGTCCGGCACGCGCAGGTCGAGAAGGTACCGCGAGACGCCCAGCGGGATCAGGTTCAGCACGATGCCGAGCGCGCTGACCGTGAAGAACATGGCCGCCTCGTGGTGCCGCTCCCGGCCGCCCCGGTAGCGGAAAGACCATTCTCGATTGAGTACGTAGGACAGAACCGTGCTGAGCGTGGTGGCGATCGCGAGGGCGGTGACCGGTTTCTCGTGCAGCACGGTCAGCTTCAGTGCGTAGTTGATGCCCGTCGTGGCCAGGAAGCAGATGCCACCGACCAGGAGGAACTTCGCCGCTTCGTGGTATTTCGCCCACATCCGGTTCAGCCACATTCCCGCGAGCCTAGGTCACGCCCGCCATCGACAGGGGTGCGCCCTGCGCAGTCGTTCCGAAGGGTGGCGCCTGCGGCACGGGTGCCGTGCGGGTCAGAGGCGCAGCTCCGGCCAGTCCAGGAGGCCCGCGCCCAGGTCGCGGACCGTGGCGAGCAGGCCGAGGCGGGCTGCTCGGACGGCCTGGTCGTCGGCCATGACGAAGACCTCGTCGAAGAAGCGGGCCAAGGGCTCGACCAGGGGCTCGACGGCGGCGGTGAAGGCCAGCAGGTCGGTGCCGAAGTCGGGCTTCACGTTGGCCACGGCCTCGTGCAGGGCCAGCTCGGCGGGCTCGGTGAGGACGGCGGGGTCGTAACCCGCGGGGGTGTCGGCCGGGACGATGCGGCGGGCCCGCTGGATGGCCGCGGCGACGGCGACGAAGTCGGGGTTGCCGACCAGGGTGTCGAGCTGGGTCAGCAGCGTGTCCACGACCGACGGGCGGGCGTAATGGGGGATCGCGGCCCGCACACGGTCGACGGGCCGGCCCTCCTCGGTCAGAGTCTGTTCCAGGCGACGGGCCAGGAAGTCGCCGGCCGCCGCCAGGATCTCGTCCGAGACGGGGACCGGCTGCCGGGCGGCGGCCGCGCGTAGGGCGTCGACCAGGGACAGCCCGGCGAGTGCCGGGTGAGCTCGGTGCACCGCCAGCAGGCCGAGCACGGCACGCCGTACGGCGAAGGGGTCGCTGCTGCCGGTGGGCAGGCCGACCGTGGCCGCGAGGCCCGCCACCAGGTCGAGGCGGTCGGCCAGCGAAAGCAGCGCGCCCGGCAGCGAGGACGGCAGCGCGTCGCCGGCGTTGCGCGGCAGCTCGGCCTCGTAGACGGCCTGGGCGACGTCGCGCGGCTCGCCCGCGTGCAGAGCGTAATCGCGGGCCATGATCCCGGCCAGGCTGGTCATCTCGGTGACCAGCTGGGAGCCCAGGTCGAACTTGACCAGCCGCGCGGCCCGGCCCAGCGTGGCCGAGGAGATGCCGAGGCCGTCGGCGAGTGACAGGGCCAGCGCGGCGATCCGGTCGGAGCGGTCGGCCATCGAGCCCAGCTTGTCGGTGAAGGTCAGCCGGGTCAGCCGCGCGCGCATCTCGGGGAGTGGCAGGTCGCGGTCCGCCCGGTAGAAGAACGCGGCATCCTCGTACCGGGCCCGCAGCACTGCCTCGTTGCCGGCCCGCACCAGCTCGACGTCGACCGGGCCGTTGGCGACCGTGACGAACATCGGGAGCAGGGCGCCGTCGGCCGAGCGCACCGGCAGGTAACGCTGGTGCTTGCGCATCACTGTGGTGAGCACCGCGTCGGGCAGCGACAGGTAGCTCGCG
>DASRYP010000323.1:0-3274 GCA_035687165.1 Actinoplanes sp.
GGCGTGGTCGTCGTCCACGTCGTCGAGCAGCCCGGCCCCGGCGCCGAGCGGAAGGGCCGCGAGGTCCTGGACCGCTCGGTCGCCGCCGTCCCCGAACTGGTCGACTTCAAGGTGCGCCTGCTGGCCGGTGCCGTGGCGCCCACGCTCATCCGGGCCTCGGGCCGGGCCCGGGTCACCGTGCTCGGCCCCCGCGGCATGCACGACGACGGCCTGCTCGGCTCGGTGGCCCGCACGGTCCTGCGCCGGGCGGGCAGCCCGACCCTGTTCGCCCACGGCCGTCCGGTCCCCACGCAGCGCGTCCCCGCGCAGCCCCGACCAGCCCTGGTGCGCTAGAAACTCAGCCCTCGAGGAAGTCCACCGAACGGCACGGTGATGACGCGTCCCGGATATCGCCAAACCTGACCTTCGGCGTTGGCATCGTGTGCGTAGCTCGTGCATTATTCCCATCGAGGTTCGCCGGTAACGGGGATCACACTCAGCATATGGTGGATGACAGAAGGGAATCGGCATGACGGCGCTGATGGGCTCCAACGGAACCGTGGTCTGGCTGGTCGCGGTGCTTCTCGTCCTGATGGCCGGCCTGGGTGCCGCGCTTCTCGCCGCCACGCGCACGACTCGCCGCTTCTGACCTGGCAACTCACCGCTCGCGGGGAAGCGCCGGGCCCGCTCATGTAGCAGTCTGGGCAGATGCGCTTCGCCACCTGGAACGTCAACTCGGTCAAGGCACGGCTGCCGCGCCTGCTGGAGTGGCTCGACACCACCAAGCCCGACGTGCTGTGCCTGCAGGAGACCAAGGTGACCGCCGACGGCTTCCCGTCGGCCGAGGTCCGAGAACTCGGCTACGACACCGCCGCGTACGGTCAGGGACGCTGGAACGGGGTCGCCCTGTTGTCCCGGATCGGGCTCGAGGACGTGCGGCGGGGATTCGACGGTGAACCGGGTTATCCCGACCCCGAGGCCCGCGCGATCAGCGCCCGCTGCGGCGGTATCCGGTTCTTCTCGATCTATGTGCCGAACGGCCGCACCCCGGACGACCCGCACTACGCGTACAAGCTGTCCTGGCTGGCCGCGTTGCGTACCGCCCTGGTTCCCGACGTCGTGGCCGGACCGCTGGTGGTGACCGGCGACTACAACGTGGCGCCGACGGACGACGACGTGTGGGATCCGGCGGACTTCGTCGGGTCGACCCACGTCACTGCGCCCGAGCGCGAGGCGCTGGCCGAGATCCGCGCCGTGGGTTTGCGGGACATCGTCGCCCGGCCGATGAAGGGCGACCGTCCGTTCACCTACTGGGACTACCGCGCCGGCATGTTCCACCAGAACAAGGGGATGCGGATCGATCTGGTCTACGCCAGCCCGTCGGTCGCCGGCCGGGTCACGGACGCGGTGGTGGACCGGGAAGCGCGCAAGGGCAAGGGTCCTAGCGACCACGCCCCGATCGTGGTCGACCTCGGCGCCGAGACCGGCTGACCACTCAGGCATGCCCAGCCGAGCGGGGGGCGTGCCCGGCCCCGGGCACGCCCCCCAACCTCAGCCCAGCTCAGCGTAGACGTCGTCGAGGCGGCCGTGGTACATGTCGGTCTTGGTCTTCAAGTTCGGACCGCCGATCCGCAGCGGCAGCGTGTTGCTGATCGACAGGTTCGCCGGGATCGTCGCCTGGCCCTTCGCCACGTTGTCGACGTAGACCGTCAGGCTCGTGCCGCTGCGCTGGCACAGCACCTTGTGCCACTTGCCGTCGGTGACCGACGTCGCCGAGCGGGCGATGTAGACCTTCGCCGAGCCGCTGCCGACCACGACGCACTGGGCCTTGCCGTTGGTCCGGCCGACCTGCAGCTTCCACTGACTGGAGGCCTTCGCGACGCCCTTCTGCAGCACGTTCGCCGAGCCGACGATCTCGGCCTTGGTGAGCTGCATCCGGGCCGACCAGCGGAACGCCCGGGTACCGGGGTTCAGGTTGGCGGTGCTGATCGCCTCGAGGAGCGCGCGCGGGCAGGTCTTGGCGGTGGCGGCGCAGGCCGCGGGGAACGACACGTAACGACCGCTCGGGGTGGCCGCCTCGAAGCGGAGCGCGCCCTGGTCGACGACACGGACGGTGAGGGCGGGCCCGCGGCCCGAGGTGTCCGCGACCCGGCCGTTCACGGCTCCGGCGTCGAACGTCCAGCGCGCGACCAGCAGCGGGGCCCCGGCTGCGGCGACGGCAGCGGGCGCTGGAGCGGTCGTGGGGGCCGCGACGGGAGCAGTCGTGGACGGCGACGCGGTGGGGGTGGGCGTCGGGGCGGCCAGAGCGGGCGCCGCCGGGGCGACCAGTCCGGTGACGGCTACGAGCGCTAGTGCGAGCTTCATCCCTAAACCATGACCCATCCACCGTTTTGACCGCAAAGCATCCCACTCGGCGTGTCGGCGCGGATCTTCCGCCGACCGGACGATCCCGTACGAGAAAGAGTCCGCCCCAGGAGGGAACTCCCAGCAAAACGGCCCCGCCGAGCCGGGCCGTCAGGTCAGAGGAAGCCGTTGCGCTCGGCGATCGTGCAGATCGCCACGAGGCGCAGCAGGTGCCAGTCGGCGGCCTGCCACTCGGCGCTGGTCATAGGGGCCTCGCCCGGCTCGGGCAGCGGGATGCTCATCCGGCGGGCGCCGGCGACGATCGCGCGGGCGTACCCGGCGACAGCCTCGGCGTCGGCCTCGCGACCGGCCGAGTCGAGAGCGTCCCGGACGGCGGCGGCGTGCTGGTCGACCACGGCGAGCAGCCCTGGATCGGCGAGCGCGGCGACGATCCCGTCGACGCCGAACCGAGCCATCATCTCGTCGAGGAGGCCGGTCGCCGGAGAGGCCGGAACGAGCGCGGAGATCGGGGCGAAGGCGAGGAATTCGTTCGTCATGGCCAGAACGCTAGGGCCTCGTGTCCAGCCACGACAGGGGGGTGACCGAACGGCACCCGAGCGCAAACGAGCGCGCTACACGGGGAGCTGGTCCATCGCCTTGAAGACCCTTTTGTCCGATATCGGATAGGCAGTTCCCAACGATTGGGCGAACAGATTGATCCGTAACTCCTCGATCATCCAGCGGATCTCCCGTAAACCCTCGGCCGGGGCACCGAGTGTCCGCAACTCCCGGTACTCCGACTCGATCTCGTGGATCTGGGCCGTCAACTGGCGGTCGCGAGCGAGATTTCCGGCCAGCCGGTCGAGGCGATAGACGATGCCGCGCAGGTAACGGGGCAGGTGGTGCAGCTGCCGCCAGCCGGTCTCGGTCACGAACCCGGCGTGCACCAGGC
>DASRYP010000324.1:0-2130 GCA_035687165.1 Actinoplanes sp.
GAGGGCCGCCTCGATCGCGGCGACGTCGATCTTCTTCATGGGCATCATCGCCTCGAAGGCGCGTTTGGCCGCTGCGTTGTCGGGGCTGGTGGTGGCGTCGAGCAGGACGCGTGGCGTGATCTGCCACGAGAAGCCCCATCGATCCTTGCACCAGCCGCAGGCGCTCTCCTCGCCGCCGTTGTCGACGATCGCGTTCCAGTAACGGTCGGTCTCGGCCTGGTCCTCGGTCACCACCATGAAGCTGACCGCTTCGTTCGGCGTGAAGTTCGGGCCGCCGTTGAGGCCGACGAACTTCTGGCCGAGCACGCTGAACTCGACGGTCAACTCGTCGCCTTCCTCACCGCCGGGGAAGTCCGACGGCGCCTTGTGCGTGGCGCCGACCTCACTGTCGGGAAAGACGGAGGCGTAGAACTCCGCCGCCTTGCGGGCTTCGCCGTGGTCGAACCACAGGCAGGTGATCATCGTGCCGTCAGCCATTCGTCCTCTCCTTGTTCGGTATTGATGGTGATGTGATTGCCGTCCGGCGACGGTTTCATGCGCCGTCGTTCGTAGGACTCGACCATAGGGCGGAAGTCATCGGTCGATCCCGCGACGGCGCGGACTCGACGAAGGTGGCAGCCCCCTCCACGAGGCGAGCTGATCGCTGTCCTCGTGTCGGGCGGCCGGCGGTGGGGCTCAGTGCTGGAGGCCGTCCCAGGACCAGCGGGGGATGCTCAGCCCATGCGGTACGTCATCGGCGGAGCGGTGGTAGGCGGACATGGTCGTGGTGGTCGCCCAGGCGAAGTAGTCGTGCAGCACTTGCCGCAGTCGCTCGTCCTCGAGTCCCACGTCCACCAGAGCGCGGTCGAAGCAGACGATCGCGCGCCGATCCATCTCCTCGTGCGGACCGTTGCCGCTGTGGAGGCGCACGACGGCCGTCTCGTCGCCGTAACGCTCGGAGTACAAAGGCGGCCCGCCGAGCGCCTCGGCCCAGTACGCGGCCAGCCGCTCGCTGTGCTGGGGGTGGAAGCCGTGGCTGAAGGCGTGGCTCACCACCTCGTCGGCCATCACCCGGGCGTGCCACGCCTCGGCCAGGCGAACGAGGCCTTCATCGCCGCCGGCGGCCTCGTAGACGCTTTGCATGGCGGAATCATTACCCGGGCGAAGGGCGAGCGCGGCGGGTTGGCGCTCCCCGCGGTCGCTGGAAGTGTCCCGCGGTGGCCCGGGAGCGTCAACGAGCAGCTTCCGAGGTGAGAGTAGAAAGAGGAAGGTGGACGGCGGGGTTCTCCGATGCGCTCGCGGCGCTTCAGGGGAAAGGTGAAGGCGGCTCTCCATGTGAGAGGTGGTTGGCGTTCCCTCAGGGCGCGCCCAATCGCGGCTCGCAGCGAGGACGGTGAGAGAGACGGCTGCGCAGAAGACCGGACAGCGCTCGGAAACGACGCCGGCACGCCAGCTGACGGCGGTGCTCTTCGTCGACATCGTCGAGGCGACACCGCTCGCGCTCTCACTCGGCGATCGGGCGTGGGCGGAGCTACTGGAGCAGTACCACCAGCTTGTACGCGAAACGCTCGAGCGGCACCGGGGCTGGCTGATGGACACGGCCGGGGACGGCTTCTTCGCGATCTTCGACGAGACCGACGACGCGATTCGCGGCGCGCTCGATATCCGTGAGTCGGTGCGACCGCTCGGGCTCGAGCTGCGCGCCGGCGTCCATCTCGGCCATTGCTGGAAGGCGGGTGCGAAGTGCGCCGGAGCCGACGTGCACGTCGGTGCGCGGCTCGCGGGCGCGGCCGACCCGGGCGAGGTGCTGATCTCCGAAGCGGCCGCCGAGCGAGCCGGCCAGGCCGGCCTCGAGCTCACTGATCGAGGCATCCGCTCGCTGAAGGGCATGCCTGGGACGCGGCGCGTCTTCGCGGTCGGCACGAAGCAGCCTGCCGCGGTCCTCGGCCCTCGGCCCTCGGCCCTCGGCCAAGCCACGCCTGACGCGCCCTCCTGGGCGCCGTCGACCACACGCTTGACAAATCGACATCTATCGATATATTTATGGACGTCGATGCATGAGGTGCGTGGATGACGCTGCTGCAAGAGGTCTCGCCGGGAGGGTGCTCCTGATGGCTGTGCTCGAGACACCGGTCGCCTGCTGCGCCCCGC
>DASRYP010000325.1:0-3308 GCA_035687165.1 Actinoplanes sp.
TCCGACGCTCGCTGGTCGCTGATCGGGCCGACCCTGCTCGCCTGGCAGCAGGCCCGCCTCGACCGGCGGCCCACCGGCGAGCCGGCCCGTACCGCCGTCCGGGAGGTGATTAACGCCATTTTCTACGTGAACCGGACCGGGATCGCCTGGAAATACCTGCCCCATGACTTTCCGCCACCACGGTGTACGACTGCTATGCCGCTTGGCGCGATGAGGGAATTTTTGCCCAGCTTAACGTCGATTTGACCGCCCTGGCCCGGGTTAAGGCCGGCCGCGATCCGCAGCCCACCGCCGCCGTCATCGATACACAGAGCGTGAAGACGTCCACCAATCCGCCTACCGCCACGCAGGGAACCGATGCGGCCAAGAAGATCGTGGGACGTAAACGCAGCGTAGTCACAGACACTCTCGGGCTACTGCTGGTGGTCATCGTCATGGCCGCGTCCGTGACCGAGAACCGCGCCGGAATCCTGGTTCTAGATCAGGTCAAATCATCATATCCGACCGTGGTCAAGACCTGGGTGGACGCCGGATTCAAGAACCAGTTCGTCGAACACGCCGCCACTCTGGGTATCGACGCCGAGGTGGTGCCGAGGAACACCGAAGTCCGAGGCTTCCACGTGGTCAAGCGACGCTGGGTAGTGGAGAGGACCCTGGGCTGGTTGATGCGGCACCGCAGACTTGTCCGGGACTACGAGACCCGACCGGCCAGCTCCGAAGCCATGATCCACATCGCGATGATCGACAACGTCAGCCGCCGAATAACGGACGAATCAACACCTACCTGGCGAGGTACATACTAACGCATTAAGTATAAATCGAACGCCCTCTCAGGCGTCACGCGGAACGGATCTACGGCAGAGCCACGGCCGTTTTGAGATCGATCTCAAAACGGCCGTGGTCGCGGATGTCCGGATGGGCCATTCCGGTCCGGCCGGTTTACGCGGGCTCGGGGCCACCGCTCGCGGGATTTCCGTCGGCGAGCTGGTTCCCGATTTCCCTGCTTGTGCGCATGCGCTTTCGGGTCTCCGCCAGGGACAGGGGGTTTCGATCATCCCAGTCGATCGCGTTCTGCATAAGCTCGCGCATCCCGGCCGGCAGCGTGTCCAGATAGCCGGGCTTACGCATGAATTTCCACGATGATTGGCCGCCGGTCGGCTCATCCATCGGCTGGACGGAGAGATGGAGGGTCTGCCGCGCGGATCCTACGTCGCAGCTGCCGCGATGCAGAACGTGTGCGTTCATCATCAGGACGTCCCCGGGCGAGCAGCCGGCCACCACCTCGCCGCCCAGGGGCGCGACGCCCCGCGAGCGCTGCTGGTGGGCCTCCTCGGTGGTCAGCGGCCGCCGGTGAGAGCCGGGTACGGCCCGAAAACAACTGTCCGACAGAAGACAGACGTTGAACTGCACATGATTGCTCTGGCCGGTCGAGTTGAATACATCGTGTTCGCCGAAGTCGCGATGCCAATTCAGGTTGTATCCGACTCGGCGAGGTGCCCACAGGGCGTGTCCGCCCCAGAACCGAATCTGGTTTCCGAGTGCGGAATGGATGAAGTCCATGATCTGGGGGTTCTCGAAGACGGAGGCCAGCTCCGGCTCGTAGAGCTCCTCGGCGAACACGTGGTTGACCCCCCACGTGTCGGCCCCGCCGGTGCGGGCCGTGTACCTCGTGGCGTAGTTCTCAGGCGCATCCGTCACCTTTTTTTCGATGCGCGCGAACGCTTGGCCCATCTCATTCAGTTGATTTTCCTGGAAGACGTTGCCGAGAACGACAAAGCCGTCCCGGACAAATTTCTCCACCAGTTTCTTCATAGCTTCCTCGCAGGTCTGGGGGCAGCGGATCAGGATGCCTTAATGGGGCATCGTGTCGCCTTCAAGAAGGCTAAACATACCTCCGACTTCGGGTCAAAGGCGTTACCTCTAATTGATTTCTATTGATTCACTAACTCGGGCCGAATTCGTGCAGCTCAGAGGTTCCGGCAATGCTGCTTAAGCGTCACTCGGTAGGCCGGATAATGGCACGCTGTGGATCAGATCACGTTGTTGAGACACGCGCCTCTGGCTAGAGTCCACAGCAAGCGAGACCATGAAACGGGATGTTCGCACGCAGATACGACTCAGATGGGTGCCCTTACGTGATAACCCCCCAGAAACGCTACAGCGCCCGCGCCCTGCTGCTGGACGAGGACGGCAAACTGTTGCTGTTCGCCAGCATCGATGAGGGTGGCACCTTCTGGTATCCGGTCGGCGGTGGAATTAAAAGTGGAGAATCTCCGGAGGCCGCCCTTCGCCGCGAGGTGGAGGAGGAGACCGGGCTTATCGGATTCGAGATCGGCCCCCAGATCTGGTATCGGAAGGCCGTTGCCTCGTGGGGAGGGAATACCTACGACTGCCGCGAGCGGATTTATCTCTGCCGGGTGCGGCACTTCACCATTGACTCCAGCGGCTTCAGTCAGGGTGAGATCGACACGGTGGCCGGCCACCGGTGGTGGACGCTGGATGAGCTGGACGCCACCGCTGATCGGTTGGTGCCGGCTGACCTGGCGCCTCGGCTGCGTGCCGTTCTGACCCACGGCGCCCCGGCCGATCCCGAGGTCGTCGGCAGCTGACAACGCGCTTGGAGGTGCGAACACATGCGAGGGCTACAAGGGCGATCGGCTCTGATCTCCGGCGGTGCCCAGGGTATCGGTAAGGCAGTCGCAGCGCGCCTGACCGAAGAGGGCTCCAACGTCATGATCATGGATGTGAATGACGAGTTCGGACACTCCACCGTCGAGGAGTTGACGCGGCGGGCGAGTGTCGGCCGCGTTCTTTTCGTCCATGGCGACATCGCGGACGAGGCTGATGTCGTCGCGGCGGTGGAGGCGACACGGGGTGCGTTCGGTGGTGTCGAACTCCTAGTCAATTGCGCGGCGGCGCTCATCATGCGTGGTGTCGATGCGACCGTCGATGAATGGCGGCGCGTTACCGACGTCAATATCATGGGCCACGCTTTGATGGTCAAGCACGCTGCTCCGCTGATCGAAGCAGCCGGAGGTGGAAGTGTCGTGAACGTCTCCTCGATCTCCGCTCACATCGCGCAACCCAGATTTCTCACTTACAGCGCCACCAAGGCTGCCATCATCGGTATGACAAGGTGCATGGCCCACGATCTCGCCGACGCGGGGATACGCGTCAATGCGGTGAGCCCTGGGACCGTCTGGACCGACAATCTGGCTCGTAGTTACAAAAACAAGTACGGCCTGTCGCGAGAAGGCGCAGATGCCCATCCGGATATCGGTGGCCGCCACCTGCTCCGCCGAGCCGCC
>DASRYP010000326.1:0-10369 GCA_035687165.1 Actinoplanes sp.
GCCGGTCGCCGACACGCGAGTGGTGGCGCCGGATCTCGAGGAGACACGGTCGCTGGAGGCGCCCGACCCGGACCGTACGCGTGCGATCAGGATCGGCGAACTGACCACCAAGCTGCAGATCACGCCGGCCGACGGCGAGGAGCCGGTCAACGAGCCGGTGCGGGCGCGGGCTTCCGTCGCCGCGCCCGACAGCTCTGAGCCGGACCTCTCCGACGTCACCCGTTCGCTGACCGCCCCCGACCCGGAGACGACCCGCACCTTCACGGTCGTCTCGTCGGACGATCCGGAGATCACCAGGGCGCTCGACGCACCCGACCCGGACCGGACGCAGACCGGCAAGATTCCCGAACTGGCCGGAGCGATGCGGTTGAGGCCGCCCGTCGCGCCGCCGGAGATGGCCGCTCATCCCGGCACGGCGCCGAGCGCGAACACGACCGCGCTCAGCCACACCGGCGACATCGGTGGTGACGAGACTCAGGTGATCCAGCTCGATCCGGAGCGTACGCACATCATCCGGCCCGGTTCGGTCGAGCCACCCGGTGAGCGCACCGAGATCATCCGGCTGTCGGTGACGGGGAAGTCCACGGTCGCCGTGCGGGCGGAGCGCACTGGTGGCTCGGACAAGAGCGAGGTCACCCTGATGAACCGCGAGCGGCCGATCGAGCACGACGATCCCGAGGTTCCCAGCCCGCGCCGGCCGAGTGCCGAGGAGAGTTGAGCAGGAAAGGTACGGATAGTCATGCCGTCGAGTCGTACAGATGATCGAAGAATGTAGTATCATCACCGCATGCCTACGGATGGCGTGGCCCTGAGCAAACGGCAACGGCAGATTCTCTCGATGATTCGCGAGTGGATCGACCAGCACGGTTATCCCCCGACCATTCGCGAGATCGGCGCCGCCGTCGGGCTCGACTCGCCGTCGTCAGTGGCCCACCAGCTCAAGGTCCTCGAGGATCGCGGCTACCTCCGCCGTGGGGCCCGCGGCTCCCGCGCGATCGACATTCGCACCCCGGGCGAGCAGGCCAACGTGCCCGTTCCCGTGCTCGGCACGATCGCCGCCGGCACCCCGATCCTGGCCGACGAACACATCGACGAGGAGCTGAACCTTCCCCTCAGCCTGGTGGGTCACGGCACCCTGTTCGCCCTGCGGGTCAAGGGCGACTCGATGATCGACGCGGCGATCTGCGACGGCGACACGGTCGTGGTGCGTCAGCAGCAAGTGGCCGACAACGGCGACATCGTCGCCGCGATGATCGAGGGCGAGGCCACGGTCAAGGTCTTCCAGCGCACTGGCGGCCACATCGAGCTTCTCCCCCGCAACCCGGCCTACGACGTGATCCCCGGCGATGACGCCACCATCCTGGGCAAGGTCGTGACGGTGCTGCGCCGGGTCTGAGCCACCGGCACCAGAAAAGCACTCGGGCCGCACCGATGAGATGCGGCCCGAGCACCGGGGTGATTCGTGGCGCTGCGGTCTTCAGCCATGGCCGAGGTGTTCACCGACCAGGGTGTTCAGTGCGACCGACCGGGGCACGGTCAGTGCCGCGGCTTGAGCCATCCCTGCCGAGGCAGTCCCCGGCGGGTCATTCCTGTCTGTCCGGTCGACCGGGCACGGTGGGTGCCCCGGCCGACCAGGACAGACTTCAGTGGCGGTGTCCGCCGTGGCGACGACCGCCGTCGCGGTGATCGCCGCGGTGGTTCTGCTCGACCTCAAGGGCCCACAGACCACGCTTGAAGCCGTAGCGGACCCGCTCGCAGTCGTAGTCGTCCCAGCGGTCGTTCCACTCGCCGATGCGGCCGACCCGCTCGCAGGTACGGTGCGAACGGAAGTAGCCGACGACACGCTCACGGTCGCCGTGCTTCTGAACCTTGGTGGTGGTCACAGGCTTGGCGGCCGGCGCGCTGGAGCTGTCGGCGGCCAGCGCCGGGCCGGCACCGATCGTCGCACCGGCCATCAGGCCGAGGCCCAGCATCGTGAACACCCGTGTTGCCTTGTTCATCTCTACCTCCAAGTAAATGCTGCCTTACGCCACAGATCGTGTCATATAGGACATCGCGCTCCCTAAGAGGCCAATACGTACTTTCGGCCCGTCTTGCCTGACCGTTTGTGCCCCCGGTCACACCCGCCGCAGGATCTCTGAAACGGTGCCGTACGCCGTCCTTCGGGGCATACCGCCCGGTGATCAACGGTCGAAGCGAACAAGTTCGCCGAGGAGGGGCACGCCGGCAGCGACCCGAACACAGTGGAGTTGATCAAGGCCGAAGGAGACACTGCGCCCCTGACCCAGAACAAGGACGCGGCGCGGGACGGCCGCCGGCCACGAGCGCTAACTGTGATTGCGGAACGGCTCGGGGTAGCAGGCCAGCCGGAGGCGCCAACGGAAGATCGCCAGAGTGCCCGCGGAACAGATCAGCCAGGTGAGGCCGGCGTGGGCCAGGCCCCGCCACACCAGGTCGATGCTGCCGCCGTCGACGGCGTACGTGCCGATCTCGCGCGCGGACCAGAACGGCAACGCGATCACCAGGATCAGCGCGGTGCGGCGCCGGCCGACCTCGCGGGCCGACAGAGAGGCCACCACCAGTGTGGTCATCGTTCCCCCAGATCGAGTACGTGGTCGACGTGCTGCAGGTCGTGCAGCAGGTGGGTGACCACCACGATCGCCCGGCCGGCGTCGCGCCAGGCGAAGACCTGCTGCCAGAAGTCGAGGTAGCTGCCCTGGTCGAAGCCCTGGTAGGGCTCGTCGAGCAGCAGCAGGTCGGGGGCGTGCAGCTCGCCGAGCACCAGGTTGAGCTTCTGCCTCGTGCCGCCCGACATCTGCTGCGCCCGCTGCTTGCGGGCTGGTCGCCAGGCGAGGCGAGTGGCCAGGTGCAAGCCGGTGGACCTGGCCCGACCGGGCACCATCCCGGCCGCGGCGCCGAACAGAGTGAAGTGCTCCTCGGCGGTCAGCCACCCGGCCGTTCCACCGTCCTGCGGGACCAGGCCGACGCGCCGGGTGCGTTTGATCGTCCCGGCGCTCGGCCGGGTCAGGCCGGCACAGATGCGCAGCAGGGTGGACTTCCCGCAGCCGTTGGCCCCGACGATCGCCGCGACCTCGCCGCCACGCACGGTCAGGTTGACGTCGGCGAAGATGGTCTGGCGCCGGTACTTCTTGGCCACTCCGGCGAGGCTCAGCATGATCGGGCCGGGCTCGAACCGCGTGCGCGCGGGGGTGACGGCCGGCGCGTTGAGCTCGGCGACCAGGTGACGGGCATAGAGGTGGGCGGGGCCGAATACCGCACCGGGGGCGCCGGCGCTCTCGGCGGCCTGCTGAGCGGTCTCGGCGGCGAGTCGCCGCGCCCGGCAGGGCTGCACGCCGAGCCGCAGAAGTTCCGCCTCGAAGGCGGCGGGCCAGTCACTCATGCGGCAACTCACGATCCCGAGCGGGCGAATCGCCGTGGACCAGCGCGGGCGAATCGCCGAGGACCGGCGTTTGGGACACGCCGGTGAGCAGCGAGTCGACGCCGTCGCGGAAATGGCGCCAATCGTCGGCCTGGCCGGTGAGTACGTCGAGCCCGGCGTCGGTGATCGCGTAGTACTTGCGGCGCGGGCCGGACTCGGAGGGCGCCCAGCTCGGCGTGGCGAATCCCTGCTCTTCCAGGCGGAGCAGCGCCGGATAGAGCGTGCCGCCGGGCACGTCGGCGACTCCCGCTGAGGCCAGTCGCTGCGACAGGCCGTAGCCATAGTCGGCACGTTCGCGCAGCATCGCGAGTAGGCAGAGGTCGAGGAAGCCGTGCAACCACGGCCGAGGAGTCATGGCTAGGCAGAGTAGCTGGTTACCAGACTTCCTGACTAGTCGCCCGGGTTCGTGGTGCGGAATCGGTCCGGCGGTTCAGTCCAGGGGGTTGGCGCGGATTCCTGACCAGGCCTGCCACAGGGTGGCGTAGAGGCCGTCCTCGGCGACCAGCGTCGCGTGCGGTCCCATTTGGACGATGCGGCCGGCTTCGAGGACCACGACGCGATCGGCGGTGACAGCCTGCGTCAAACGGTGGGCGACGATGACCGCCGTACGACCCTCGAGAGCGGCCGCGGCAACACGTTCCAGCTGGCGGGCGCCCGCGCTGCCGGCTTCGGCCGTTGCCTCGTCGAGGATGGCGACCGGTGGGTCGGCCAGCATCAGGCGCGCGAACGCCAGTTGCTGTGCCTGCGCGGCCGTCAGGGTGTGCCCGCCCTCGCCGACCTCCGTCTCGAGGCCGTCCGGCAGCTGCGACACCCAGCCGAGGGCGTCGACCGCGGCCAGCGCGCCGTGCACTTCTTCGTCGGTCGCGCCGGGCCGGGCCAGGCGCAGATCGTCGGCCAGCGATCCGGCGAAGACGTGCACCTCCTGCGTGATCAGTGCGACCTCGCCGGCCGGCACCGCCACGCTCCCGCCGGACGGTTCGTGCACCCCGGCGATCACCTTGGCCAGGCTGGTCTTCCCGGCGCCGGTCGAACCGACCACGGCCACCCGTTCGCCGCGCGCCACCGTGAGGTCGATGTCCCGCAGCACCGGGCGATCCGGCCGGTACGCGAAAGTCAGGCCGCGGACCTCGATGGCGGTCAGGGCATCGGCGACCGCGGACGGAGTGCGGGCGGACGGGGAAAGCTCGGCCACACCGACGAGCCGGTCCAGACCGGAGGCCGCGGCCTGGGCGTCGTCGACCAGGGCCAGAGCCACGTTGATCGGGTTGAACAGGCCGTGGAAGTACAGGGCGGCGGCGGTCGCCGTGCCGATGCTGATCGCGTCCCCGCGTACCAGGAAGAAGCCCGTCGCCAGCACAGCGGCGAGCCCGGCGAACTCGGCGACGTGCAGCCGGGCGTAGAACCGGGTCTGCAGCGCCACTCCCCGCAGCAGCAGGTCGACGGCCTGCCGGGAGCGGGTGGCGACGCGACCGATGTGTTCCTCGGCGATGCGGAAGGCGCGGATGGTCGGCCCGCCGTCGATCGTGGCCAGCAGGTGGTGCTGCTGGGCGGCGACGGCGATCCGCTGGTTGGCATAGAGCGGGACGGCACGACGGGCATACCACCGGACCGTGTACGCCTGCACGGGCACCGCGATCAGCGCGGCGACCAGGAACCGCCAGTCGAGCACGGCCAGACCGCCGAGGGTCAGCACGATGGTGAGCAGCGCGCGGGTGAACTCGGGCAGCGCCGTGCGGGCCGCCTCGGCGACGACCGCGACGTCGTTGGTGACGCGCGAGGTGAGGTCGCCCGCGCCGGCCTGTTCGACCTGTTCGAGCGGCAGCCGCAGCGCCGACTCGACGAACCTCTCGCGCAGCCGGGCCAACGTGTCCTCGCCGACCTGGGCCAGCAGTGCCACCCCGAGCCCGGCCAGTGCCGCCTCGACCAGCGCGGCCGCCACCAGACCGACACCGGCCAGCACGAACTCGCCCGTGCTGGCGCCGCTGGTGGCGAGGTCGACGATGTGGCCGAGCAGCGGCGGCGCGACCAGCCCGGCGATCGTGCCCGCGATGAGCAGCGCCAGCGCTCCGGTGAGCCGTCCCCGTTGCGGCTTGAGGAAAAGCCGCAAAGCCGCGCGCGTACGCCGCCCGGTCGCGATCGGTAGCAGGGTGGTCGTCATGCGAGCACGGTCTCCCGGTACGTCTCGTCGCCCCTGGCCAGGTCGCTGTGGGTACCGTCGGCCAGCACCGCGCCCTCGTGCACCAGAATCACGCGGTCGGTGATGGCGAGCAGGGCCGGGCTGGTGGTGACCAGCACGGTGGTGCGTCCGCCGCGCAGCTTCCGCACCCGCGCCGCGATCCAGGCCTCGGTCACGGCGTCCACCGCCGTGGTGGGGTCGTGCAGCACGAGGACCGGCGCGTCGACGGCCAACGCCCGGGCCAGCGCGATCCGCTGCCGCTGCCCACCGGAGAGCGTGCGGGCGCCGTCGTCGAGCATGGCGTCGAGGCCGTCGGGCAGGGTGCGGGCCACCTCGTCGGCGTCGGCGGCGGCCATCGCGGCGTCGACCGTCGCCGGGTCGGCCCGTCCGAGCGAGACAGCCGCGCGGATCGTGCCGTCGAACAGGTCGGTGTGGTGCTCGACGACGAGCATCGCGGCCCGCAGTTCCTGGGGGTCGAGCTCGGTCAACGTCACGCCGTCCAGCTCGACGAGGCCGTCGGACGGGTCGGACGAGCGGCCCAGCAGGCGGACGATCTCGGCGGCCGCGGCCGGGTCGGTGGCGACCACCCCGGTGAACTCGCCCGGCCGGAGCTTGACGGTGAGATCGCGTACGCGAAGGTCGATCTGGCCTCGCACCGGCGTGACCGGACCGGCCGCTCCCCCGACGACTGCGACCGGCGCGGAGAGCACCACCGCGACGCGCCGGGCCGAGGCGCGGCCCTGGGCGAGGTCTGCGCCGACCCAGCCGAACGTCGAAAGTGGATTGACCAGGAACTGGGCCAGGCCGACCGACGAGGTGAGCTGGCCGACCGTGATGCTGCCGCGCGCCGCGAGAATGCCGCCGACCACCGCGATCACGGCCAGGAACAACCCGCTGACCGTCAGGACCACGCCCTGGTACGCCGCTTCGGTGCGCGCGGCCCGCACGGTGGCCGCCAGCGCGACACGGCTGCGCTGCCGGTAGCGCGCGACCGCGGCCTCCTCGGCCCGCAAACCCTTGATCACCCGCAGCCCCGCGACCAGGTCGGCCGCGATGCCGGAGGCCTGTGCGCCGTGCTCCTGCTCGGTCTCGCTGCGTTCCTCGAGCGGCTTGCCGATCAGCCGGGTCAGCCACATCAGCGGCGGCAGACCGAGCAGGACGAGCAGCCCGAGCGGGACCGAGATGGCGAGCAGCAGAATCGCCGAGAAGATCACCGCGACGACAGCAGCGGTTCCGTAGACGATCGCGACGGCGACCGCACCCACCCGGGCGGTGTCGCTGGTGGCCACCGCGACCAGGGCCCCGGGCAGCCGGCCCGATTCGGCGCCACCACGGTTGTGCAGCACCCGACGGGTCAGTTGCAGGCGCAGGTCGTGGGCGGCCTGCTCGGCGGCGCGTTCGCCGGCCCGAGCGCCGTAGCGGAAGCTGTAGCTCAGTCCGAGGTAGACCGCGCCGAGCACACCGAGCCAGAACACCAGCTCGCCGACGCCGCCGTCGACCGCCCGGTCGATGACGACGCCGATGAGGAACGGCACGGAGGCCTCGCCGGCCTGGTGCAACGTGGCCAGCAGCGTGCTGAGCGCGATCAGTTCGCGCTGCTGGACGAGCGCCTCCTTCACGCGCGTGCCGCCTCGGGCGCACGGATGCCACGCCGTCGGTGGCGGTCGGCCGGGACCACCATCGGGGTGCCGGTCTCGGGGTCGTCGATCACCCGGCACGGCATCGCGAAGACGTCCTCGACCAGTTCGGCCGTCATGACCCGGTCCGGTGGGCCCTGGGCGACGACCGTGCCGGCCCGCATCACGATCAGCTCGGTGGCGTAGCGGCCGGCGTGGTTGAGGTCGTGCAGCACCGCGACGATCGTGCGGCCCTGCTCGTGCAGCTCGGCGCAGAGGTCGAGGACCTCGAACTGGTGGGACAGGTCGAGGAAGGTGGTGGGCTCGTCGAGCAGCAGGATCGGGGTCTGCTGGGCGAGGGCCATCGCGAGCCAGACGCGCTGCCGCTGGCCGCCGGAGAGCTCGTCGACGAACCGGTCGGCCAGCTCGGCGACCTCGGTGAGACGCATCGCCTCGTGCACGGCCGACTCGTCCTCGGGCGACCACTGCTTGAGCAGCCGCTGATGCGCGAACCGGCCACGCGCCACCAGCTCCTCGACGACGAGGCCGCCCGGCACGATCGGCGACTGCGGCAGCATGCCGAGCTGCTTCGCGACGTGCTTCGACGGGTACGAGGCGATCGCCTGCCCGTCGAGCAGGACCGCGCCGGCCTGCGGCTTCAGCACGCGGGCGAGCGACTTGAGCAGGGTCGACTTGCCGCACGCGTTGGGGCCGACGATGACCGAGAACGAGCCGTCGGCGATCCGGACGTCCAGGTTCTCGACCACGACCCGCTTGTCGTAGGCCAGCGTCAGGTCCTGAGCCCGCAGCCGGGGGTCGGTCATCGGGTCCCTCCTCGTTCACGGAACAGAAGCCAGGTGAGGTAGACGCCGCCGAGCGCGGCGGTGATGACGCCGACCGGCATGTCGTTGCCGGGCAGGACGTGCTGGGCGGCCCAGTCGCCGGCCGTGAGCAGTGCCGCGCCCATCGCGGCCGCGGGCAGGATCCCGGTGCTCGGCGAGCGGCTGAGGCGGGCGGCGAGCGGGGGCGCGGCCAGCGCGACGAAGGCGATCGGCCCGGCCGTAGCGGTCGCGCCCGCGGCGAGGCCCACGGCGGCCAGCGCGAGGATCGCCCGGCTGCGCTCGACGGGCACGCCGTGCAGCACGGCCATCTCGTCGCCGAGTGCGAGCATCTTGAGGTGCCGCCCGTAGTAGACGACCAGGGGCAGGAGCACGCCGAGCGTGACGCCGACGATGACGACCTCGGTCCAGCCACGGCCGTTGACGCTGCCGATCAGCCACACCTGCGCGGCGAGGGCCTCGTTGAGCTGGCTGCGATAGATCAGGTACGAGTTCGCGGCCTCCAGCAGGGCCGAGACGCCGATGCCCAGGAGTACCAGGCGGAAGGGCTGGGAACCTCGACGGAACGCGAGCAGGTAGATCGCGACGGCGGTGATCACGCAGCCGAGGACCGCGCCCGCGCTCACCCGCAGCCCGCCGCCACCGAGGATCAGCATCACCACGAGCGCGCCGGTCGCCGCGCCGGCGGTCAGGCCGACGAAATCGGGGCTGCCCAGCGGGTTACGGGTCAGGCTTTGAAAGACCGAACCGCTGGCGCCCAGGGCCGCGCCGACCAGCAGGGTGACCAGCACCCGGGGCAGGCGCAGCTCGTACACGATGAAGTCGGTGCCCGCATCGCCGCGCCCGGCCAAGCTGCGCAGCACGTCGCCGACCGGAACGGGGAAGTCGCCGGTGGTGAGGTTGACCAGCGCGACACCGAGAGCGGCCAGGACCAGCACGACGCCCACGACGACGGCGCGGGGATGCAGGCGAAGCGAGAAACCGGCGCCCCGCAGGACGATCCGCTTGGTGACGGTGCTCATAGGACACTCAACCGGCGTCGGCGGCACAGCGCGATGAAGAGCGGCGCACCGAGGAGCGCGGTGACCACGCCGACCGGCAGCTCGGCCGGGGCGACCAGCACCCGGCCGAGAACGTCGGCGGCGAGCAGCAGGGCGGGGCCGAGGATGACCGAGTACGCCAGGATCCAGCGGTGGTCGGAACCGACGATCAGGCGGGCCGCGTACGGGACGGCGAGCCCGAGGAAGAAGATCGGGCCGGACGCGGCCGTGGCACCGCCGCAGAGCAGAGTCACGGCGAGGATGCCGAGGACGCGGATCCGTACGGGACGGGCTCCCAGGGAGGTGGCCGACTCGTCGCCCATGCTGAGCGCGTTGAGCTGGCGGCCGAGGAGCGACGCGAGCACGATGCCGACGGCGAGGAACGGCATGACCTGCAGAATCGTGGCGGTCTCCCGGTCCGAGAAGGAGCCGACGTCCCAGTGCCGGTAACGGTCGAACGCCTCGCGGCGCAGCACCAGGACCGCCCAGACGATCGCGCCGAGCACCGAGGTGAACGAGACGCCGGCCAGGACCTGCCGCTCGGGTGTGGGATGCCGGCCGCCGCCACCCAGGATGAAGACCGCGGCCGAGGTGATCGCCGCGCCGGCGAAGGCGAACCAGACGTACCCGGTGGCGGTGGAGACGCCGAGGAAGGCGATCGCGAGGACGACGGCGGTCGAGGCGCCGAGGCTCACGCCGAGCAGGCCGGGTTCGGCCAGCGGGTTGCGGGTGAGCGCCTGCATGACCGTGCCAGCCAGGCCGAGAGCGGCACCGACGCCGCCGCCGAGCAGGGTGCGGGGCAGGCGCAACTGGTGGACGATCACCGACGCCGGTGAGCCGTCCTCGTGCCACAGCACGTGCCACACGGTGGACAGTCCGATGGTGCGGCTGCCGACCGCGATGCTCAGCGCCACCACGACGGCGAGGGCGACCAGTCCGGCGGCGAAGCCGATCCAACGGCGTTTCGAGGACCGGCGCGGCCTCGTGTCAGGTGGGGCCGTCAGCACGGCGGTGGCCTGGATCAACGCTGGCTCTCTTGCTCGATCGGACGGTACGGGTCTCGGTCGGGTCGTACAGGTCTCGGTTGTGTCGTTTAGGTGAGGCTAACCTACACTTCCGGCGAGGTCACCAGCCTGAGGGCCTCACGTCTGAAGAAAGGATCAGCCCGTGCGGCTATCTCCCGTCCGACGGACTGCCACGGTGGCTGCCGCCGGGCTCCTCCTCTTCCTGACCGCCTGCGGCCCGAACAACGACAACGA
>DASRYP010000327.1:0-11109 GCA_035687165.1 Actinoplanes sp.
ATCTTGAACCCGTCGAGATCGAGCATGAGAACCGCGTACCGGTAGCCGATTCGGCGGTTGGACCGGGCGATCGCGGTGGTGAGCCGGTCCCGGAAGTAGGCCCGGTTACGCAGGCCGGTGAGATCGTCGTAGAGCGCGGCCCGACGCAGGCGTTCCTCGATCAGCTTCCGGTCGGTGATGTCGGTGATCGAGCCGACCAGGCGGATCGCCACTCCGGTGGCGCCGCACATGGAGCGCCAGCGGGTCAGCATCCAGCGATAGGTGCCGTCCACGGCGCGCAGCCGGTGCTCCAGCTCCGTGGTCAGAGTCCGCCCCGCCAAGTGCTCGGCGAGCATCGCGTCGACCCGGCCCCGGTCGTCGGGGTGTATCCGGTCGAGCCACTCGCCCGGTGTCGCGGCGATCTCGTCGTCAGCGCAGCCGAGGAGGGCTTTCCACCGTGCGGAGTAGAAAACGGTGCCTGACTCGAGGTCCCAGTCCCAGAGCCCGTCGTTGGCAGCCTCCGCCGCGAGCGCGTAGCGCTCTTCGCTGGTCCGGATCTCCGCCAGCAGGGTGCGTTCGGAGTGAATGGCCTGCTCGTTGGTCAGTGCCACCGCCATCAGCACCGCCCAGTGATTGTATCGCTCGAACGCGGCCTCTTCGCGCGGGTCGAGGGAGCCGGACAGTGCCAGAAACCCCCAGTCGCTGCCGCCGAAACGCACTGGCAGGACGTACACGTAGCGGAAATCGTCGACCTGATCGTCGGCCAGTTCGACGAGCAGCGACGGGGGGAAGCAGGACACGGCGCAGACATCGGTCAGCTCGGGCAACCGGCCGTCCCGGTCGTAGGTGCTGGTGATGCGCAGGTGGTCCGCGCCAGGTCGGCCGTCCCACAGAGCCAGGCAGCCCGTCTGGAACTCGGTGTCCGCCAGCCAAGCCAGCGAGCGGCCCGCCAGCGTGGGCTGACGCACCAAATCCGTTCCGATCATGAAGTATCGACGCTGAATCTCGCGGTCGTGATACACCGTCGGTCGCCCGCGCACGTCGAGGTCGCGATCCTCCAGCAGCAGTACGGCCAGGTCGAACACGAGACGCTCGAAGGTGGCCGCGACCACGAAGTCGTCCGGGGCGAGCCGCGCGGCAAGCGCCCGCGCGAACGCCCGAACCGCGTTGACGATCTGCAGCGGATTCGGCGACTTCACCACGAGCGGCCGCAGGTCGGCCGTTGCCGCCCGAAGGTCAGCGGTGTGGTCCGACTCCGGCGTACCAGCCATCACGGTGAACAGGTCCGCGAGCCGATCGGCCACCCCGGCCAGAACCTCACGCTGCGACCGGGTCAACTCACGCACATCGTGGGCGGCCTCGGCGAGGCCGTCGACGAGGCGCGCGCGGATCGGTTCGTCGTTCGATCCGTCCGGTGCCGCGACGGGGCCGTTGCCCGGTACGCAGCCGCACGACTCGCGGCGCACGAACGCGACCGGAGTGCAGTGCACGCCCGGCTCGACCGCGATGCCCTGCACGGCGTCGAGGGCGAGGTCGCAGACCGTGGCTCCGGCGAGCAGGAAACTCTGGGAGATCGTGGAGAGCGGCGGCTGGAAAGCGGCGGCATCCGCGACGTCGTCGAAGCCGATGACGGCCATGTCGTCGGGGACCTTGACACCCGCCTGCGCGAGTGACCGGATCAGCGACATGGCGACGAGGTCGGTGACGACCACCGCGGCGGCGGGAAGCTGGCCGCCCTGCCTGAGCTGAAGCACCGTCGCCGTCGCGTCGTAGGACTCGTCGAGCGCCCAGTTGACCGTCACCATTCGGTGCGGTGTCAGGCCGTGGCGCCGCATGGCCGCCTGGTACGCGGCGAAACGGATGGGGTCGTCGGCATCGGCCGGGTCGCGTCCGACGAAGGCGATGTCTCGGTGCCCGTGTTCCACAAGGTGGCCGACGGCGAGGTCGATGCCGCCGTTGTTGTCAGGCAGCACCGCCGGACATTCGAACTCCGGTTTCCGGTAGACCGTCAGCACCGGCTTCCCGGTCCGTGCGAACTCCTCCAGCACGTGGTCCGGCGCCGACGCCTGCCCGGCTACCAGGGCATCGAGGTGGTCCCAGCCAATTCGCGCCACGAACTCCTCGTCGCGGTACCCTTCCAGACCGGCGTCGAACGTCTGGATCGCGATGATCCGAGCGCCGCGGGGCGCCGCAGCCTGGAGCGCACCCGCGAGGATATTGCCCCAGAAGTACCCGTGGACGAAGGGTGCGATGAACCCGATGGTCGTCCTCCGCGAGTCGCGACATGGGCCGCTTCCACGACAATGTCCACCACCTGTCACATACCTAAGATCGGCGCCCGCGGCGCCGAGCTAAGGATTTACCCTCGGGTTTGCCGACCTTGTGACCTTGGCCCAGCGGAGTCTGTCCGCGGTCATCGCTGATCGTCCCGGGCGCGACCTGCGAATACTCGTTCACTCAAAATGTGTACTCCGACGAACAATTTCACAATTATCCATAGAGCTCCGCTTCTGCCGGTTCTGCACCGTAGCATCGACGCCAACCGTTGAGGAAAGGGTCGGCAGTTTTGGAGGGTTCCATTGACAGAAAGCAGCCAGCCGAGGTCTCCATGCGCCGTATCGGCGGTCTCCTCAAACCGCACTGGCCACGGCTGACCGCAGTCACCGCCATCATTGTCGCGTCGTCGCTGATCGGCATGGCCACGCCCTTCCTGCTACGCGAGATCATCGACCAGGCGCTGCCCACCCAGGACCTGAGGTTGCTGAGCTGGCTGGTCGTCGGCCTGGTCGCGGTCGCCGTCCTCACGGCGGTGTTCGGTATCACCCAGACCTGGATCGCCACCGCCGTCGGCCAGCGGATCATGCATCAGTTGCGGGTGGACGTCTTCACCCATCTGCACCGGCAGTCATTGGCGTTCTTCACCCGCACCCGCGCCGGCGACATCCAGTCGCGGATCACCAACGACATCGGCGGCATGCAGGCGGTCGTCACCTCGACCGCCACGTCGATCGCGTCGAACCTGACCACGGCCGTCGCCACGGCGATCGCCATGCTCGCGTTGTCCTGGCAGCTCTTTCTCGTGTCGGTGGTCGTACTGCCGCCCGCGCTCTATCTGGCCCGCCGGGTCGCACGGATGCGCAAGGAGATCACCGCGAAGCGTCAGCGCGAGCTCGCCGATCTCAACGTCATTATCGAGGAGAGCCTGTCGATCAGCGGCGTGCAACTCAGCAAGATCATGGGGACCGGCCCGGCGCTGATCGAACGCTTCGCGGGTTCGTCGACCCGCCTCGTCGATCTGCAGCTGCGCTCGCAGCTGACCGGTCGCTGGCGGGGCGCCGCCATGAACATCATCTTCGCCACGATCCCGGCGGTCATCTATCTGAGCGCGGGCCTGCCGCCCGCCGCCGGCCAGCTGACCATCGGCACCATCGTGGCCTTCACCAGCCTGCAGTCCCGGCTGTTCCAGCCGATGATGGGCCTGCTCGATGTCGGCGTCGAGCTGGCCAGCTCGACGGCACTGTTCGCGCGCGTCTTCGAATACCTGGATCTGGAGGTCGAGGTCGACGACCCCATCCTGCCGGTGCGGCTGCCCCAGCCGGTCCGCGGCCACCTGCGATTCGAGAGCGTGGGCTTCACCTATCCCGGCAGCGGGGAACCCGCGATCAGCGGCATCACCCTGGACGTACCGCCCGGCTCCTCGCTCGCGCTGGTGGGCGAGACCGGCTCGGGCAAGAGCACGGTGGCCACATTGATCGTGCGGCTCTACGACCCGACCGTGGGCCGGATCACCGTCGACGGCTTCGACCTCCGCGCGCTTCGGCTCAACGAGCTGGTCGGCGCGATCGGCATGGTGGGCCAGGACACGTATCTGCTGCATGCCTCAGTGCGGGAAAATCTTCGGTACGCGCGACCCGACGCCACCGACGACCAGGTCGAATGGGCCGCGCGGGCCGCCCAGGTCCACGATGTCATCGTCGCTCTGCCCGAGGGTTACGACACCGTCGTGGGTTCGCGCGGGCACCGGTTCTCCGGCGGGGAGAAACAGCGGATCGCCATCGCCCGGACGCTGCTGCGCGATCCGCCGATCCTGGTGCTGGACGAAGCGACCAGCGCGCTGGACAACTCGACTGAGCGAGCGGTCCAGCGCGCCCTCGAAGAACTAGCCCGTGGCCGTACGACGGTGACCATCGCCCACCGGCTGTCCACCATCCGCAACGCCGACCAGATCGTCGTCATGCGTGGTGGCCGGATCTTGGAGGCCGGCACCCATGACAGCCTGATCTCTATCGGCGGCTTCTACGCCACACTGACGGCGTGATAGCGCGCCCACTTGCGCAACACGTTGTAGTGCGGCCGGTGGTGCCAATAGCATTCGTACAGGAAGCGGTCGTTGTCCACTGTGGACTCATAGGTCCGATCGGACCGGATGAAGCGGGAACTGCCGGCCGCGTCGCGGTGCCACTGCGAGGTGCGGCTCCAGACGTTCTGGTCCCCGGGCTGCCAGGACAGTGACGACTCCAGGAACGGTATGCCGAGGTGCCGGCAGTAGCGCCCGACCGTACCCTGGGCGTCGGCCAGCAGTTCCTCGGCCTCGACCACGTACGGTCGCACCCCGGTGACGTCGCGGACCCGCCGCGCGAGCTCCACCTGATAGCCGTACCCGATCTCGTCGCAGATCATGTCCGGGTTCATGGCATAGTGCGACGGGATCACCCGGCGCGGATCGCGGATGATGAAGGTGTGCCGCCCGACGTACGGGATACGATCACCACCGGTCGTGAGGTAGTCGTACTCGGTGGTCTCCTTGACGAACACCGGGTGGTCGCAGGCGCGTTCCTCGAGCAGTTTCAGCAGCTCGTCGTGGCTGGTCACGGTGTAGTCGCCGACGACGGCCCGGCCCTGCACGACGATGCTCGAGAACGGTTCGTGGAAGACCTCGTGGTCACCTCGTTCCAGCATCATCCGCAGGAACGCCGTCGACATCGACCGGGGCGTCCCCCAGAGGAAGAGCAGGTTCGAGTGCATGGCGGCGGCCCTCAGCTGTTCTGCGCCGCGGCCATACGGGCGATCAGGCTCGCCGGCCGGATGTCCCACCACGACTCCTCGATGTAGGCCAGGCATTGGTCGCGGCTCTCCGGGCCCAGGACCGTGCGCCAGCCGGCCGGCACGTCGATCACCTGCGGCCACAGCGAATGTTGTCCTTCGTCGTTGACCAGCACGAAGTAGCTGATGTCCTCGCGTTCGAACGGGTTGCTCATGCCGTCGGCCCTTCCGTGGGAGTGAGACGTATGTGTTCGGCCACCCGCGCGCCGATCATCTCCAGCACCTCGGCACGGGCGAGTTGCCGGTGCTTGTAGTTGAGGGCCATGACGTCGACGACGCCGGAGACGTACGGGTGCCACATCGGTGCGAAGTAGTGATCTTCCGGCCGCGCTGCGATCGCCTCGACGAACAACACGTCGCCCTCCAGGACGGAGAACGTGTGGCTGTCGGCCAGCTTGATCAGGTTTTCGTAGAAGTCGACCGTGGCCCGGCCCTTCTGCCGCATCAGGAACGAGTACGGCCCCTGACGTTTCCGGAGCTGTTCGTAGAGAATGTCGCCGGTGAGGTAGGGGCGCTGCTCGGCCGGGACGTTGAGGTCGAAGTGATGGGCGACCGCGTTCAGCCGCTCCACTTGAGTTACCGGCCGCTGCGGTGTCGGGCGGGCGTCGAGCATCGCGACCAGGGCGACCTGCTCGCCGCTGCGCTGCAACTGCACGCCCATCTCGTGGGCGATCTCGCCGCCCGTACTCAGACCCAGCAGGTGATACGGCCCCTCGGGCTGGACAAGGCGGATCTGCTGGATGTAGTCGGCAGCCATAGCCGTCATGCTCGTCGGCAACTTCTCACCCGGTTCCAGGCCGCGAGCCTGGACTCCGTACACGCCGACGGCCGGTGGGATCGCGTTGACCAGGGGGTAGTAGAGCCAGCTCAACCCGCCCAGCGGATGGATACAGAAGAGTGACACCGGGCCGGTGCCTACCCGCAGCGGCACCACCACGTCGAGGGTCGCCTCCTCCGGCGAGTCCGCGAGCCACCCGGCCAGGTCCTTGGCGGTCGGCACGGCGGACACCACGAGCGGGTTGAGGGTCACTCCGAACTCGGTTGCGATAGCCCGCGTGAGCGCCTCGACGGTCTCCCGGCCGCCACCGAGGTCGAAGAGGTTGTCCTCGGCGGCCACCTCGTCAACGCCCAGCGCCTGGGCGACCAGGAGGCGCATCCGGTCCTCGGGCGAGGCCTGCGATTCCGCCTCCGGCAACCGCGGCCCGTCGTCGATGCGAGCGGCCAGGTCTGCGAACGTCAGGCTCTCGAAGACCGTCCGGAACGGCAGTTCGACGCGCAGCAGCGCCCGGATCTCATTGACCATCTGCATCGCCAGCAGCGAGTGGCCACCGAGCGCGAAGAAGTTGTCGTCGCGACCCACCCGCGTTACACCGAGCAGGCGCTGCCACAGCTCGGCCAAGGACTCCTCGACCGGTCCGACCGGCGCCTCGTACGGTCGTTCGGTGTTCGCCACGCCCGGATCCGGCAAGCGGCGGCGATCCACCTTGCCGTTCACGGTGACCGGGAAGCTGTCCATCGCTACGAACGCCGATGGCACCAGGTGTGCCGGCACGACCGCCGGCATCTGTCGGCGCAGCCGCACCGGGTCCGGATCGAAGCCGACGACGTACGCCACGATCCGCTTGTCCACGCCGTCGCCATGCACCATCGCCACGGCCTCCTCCACCCCGTACAGCCCGAGCAGCGCCGCCTCGATCTCGCCCAGCTCCACCCGGACGCCGCGGATCTTCACCTGTTCGTCGTCGCGGCCGAGGAACTCGAGCGCCCCGTCGGCACGCCGTCGGGCGCGGTCACCGGTGCGATACATCCGCTCCCCCGGCACGAACGGGTCGGCGACGAACCGCTGCGCGGTCAGGGCAGCCTGGTTCAGGTAACCCCTGGCGAGCGGACGTGCGGCGAGGTAAATCTCGCCCGGCACGCCGAGCGGAACGTGGCCGAGGTCGGGACCGAGCACATAGACGCGCGCGTTGGCGATCGGGACGCCGATCGGCGCGCTGCGGCCGTCGTCGTCGTCGCGGCACAGCCAGCTCGTCACGCCGATGGCAGCCTCGGTCGGCCCGTACAGGTTGTAGATCTCGGTCCCCGGCAGCGTTCCGGCGAACCGGCTCCGCAGGCTGCGCGTCAGTGTCTCCCCGCCGGCGATGATGTGGCGCAGGCTGGTGCAGCGCGAAGCGTCCGGCTCACGCAGGAACATCTCGAGCATCGACGGAACGAAGTCCACGAACGTGACCCGCTCCCGCTGGATGAGCTCAACCAGATAGCGGGGGTCCCGGTGCCCGTCGGGCCGGGCCATGACCAGGGTCGCCCCGTTGGTCAGCGCCCAGAACAGCTCCCAGACCGAGGTGTCGAAGGTGAACGGTGACTTCTGCAGCACCCGACCCTCGAGGCCGAGGCCGAACTGCTCGTTCATCCAGGTCAACCGGTTACGGATGGCCGCGCGGACGTTCACCACGCCCTTCGGCGTACCGGTCGACCCGGAGGTGTAGATCGCGTACACGGCGTCCTCGCCGTCGACCGGTACGTCGGGATCGTAACCGGGCTGTGCGGCTAGGACGTTGTCCGGCCCGTCGACACAGAGCAGCAGGTCATCGTGACCGGCCAGCCGTTCCCGGGTGGCCCGGTGGGTGACGATGACGCTGACGGCGGCATCGGCGATCATCGACGTCAGGCGGGCGGCCGGCAGGTCGGGGTCCAGCGGGACGAACGCGCCGCCGGTCTTCCAGACCGCGAGGACGGCTACGACCAGGTCGAAGCCGCGTTCCAAGCTGACGCCCACAAATGTGTCGCGGGCCGCCCCGAGCTCGATGAGGTGATGTGCCAACTGGTTCGCACGGCGGTTCAGCTCTCCGTACGGCAGGTCCGCACCCTCGAACCGTACGGCGGTCGCATCCGGGTTTCGACGGGCGTGCTCCTCGATGAGCTGGTGCGGCCAGGGCTGGGCCGCCCAGTCGCGTACGTCTCCGGTGCTCGCCGCCTCGACCGCGAGCAGCTCCTCCCCGCTCAACAACGGCAGGCGGCCGATCGGCAGGCCAGGCTGCGCCAGCGCCTCGGCCAGCAGGCGGCCGAGCATGCCGACCATGCGCTCGGCGGTGTCGTGGTCGAACAGGTCGCACGCGTAGATCACCTCACCGCCGATGCCGGCCGGCCGGCCGGCCGGATCGAGGAACTCCACGAACTGGATGCTGAGGTCGAACTTCGCCGATCCGGATCCCACACCCATCCGTTCCGAGCGCACGCCGGCGAGACCGAACCGCGCTGACCGGCCGACCTGCGAGGCGACCATAACCTGGAACAGCGGGTGCCGGCCCGGCACCCGGGGCGGGTTCAGCTCCTCGACGACGCGTTCGAAGGGCATGTCCTGGTTGCCGAAGGCCAGGAGGTCCTGCTCGCGTACCCGGCCGACGAGCTGGTCGAAGGACGGGTCGCCGGCGAGGTCGGCCCGCAGCACCAGGGTGTTGACGAAGAAGCCGACCAGATCTTCCAGGGCCTCGTCGACCCGGCCGGACACCGGCCACCCGAGCGGGATGTCGGTGCCCGCGCCGAGCCGAAAGAGCAACGCGGCCACGGCCGACTGCAGCACCATGAAGACGGTGGCACCGTGACGCCGCGCTGTCGCCGCCACCTGCTCATGCACCCCGGCCTGCACAGTTATCGGCACCGACCGGCCGCGGTACGTCGGCTCGGCCGGCCGGCCCCGGTCAGCCGGCAGGGCCAGCTCTTGCGGAGCGTCGGCGAGAAGGTCCCGCCAGTACGCGAGCCGAGGCTGCGCGAGCCGCACCAATTCCCGCTGCCACAAGGCGAAATCGGCGTACCGCACCGGCAACTCGGTCCACTGTGGCGACCGTCCCGCACGGCGCCTCTCGTACGCCTCATGGAGGTCGCGCATCAGCGGTTCCATGGATGCCCCGTCGGCAGTGATGTGGTGCAGGACCAGGACCAGGACGAAGTCGTCCGGCCCCAGCTCCAGCAGGCGCCCTCGCAGCGGGATCTGGGTCGTCAGGTCGAATTCCTCGCGGACGACACGCCGGACGGTGTCGTCCCGTTCGCCGGGTGCGATCCGCTCGCGCACGAGCAGTTCACCGAGCATGGCCATCGGCACGACCTGCTGCTGCGGTTGCCCGTCCAGCACCGGGAAGCGGGTACGCAGCGGCTCGTGCCGCCGGACGACGTCGGTGACCGCGGCGCGCAAGGCCCGCTCGTCGAGGCCGGCGGACAGGTGGACGACCACCGGAATGTGATAGGCCCCGCCGCTGCCACGCAGCTGCGCGGTCAGCCACATACTCTGCTGTGGATAGGACAATGGCAGCACCGCCGGGCGCACCTGACGCCGCAGCACCGGCCGCGTGCCGGTCTTCAGCACGGACACCCGCTCGGCCAGGTCGGCCAGGGTCAAGGTCTCGAAGAGGTCGCGGACCGGCAGTTCGACGTTCATCGTCGTCCGGACACGGTTCACCAGCTGCGTCGCCAGCAGCGAGTGACCGCCGAGGCGGTAGAACTCGTCGGTGCGGCCGACGCGGGGAACGCCGAGGACCTCTTCCCAAAGCCGCGCCAGCGTGTGCTCGACCGCACCGACCGGAGGCACGTAGTCCCGTACGCCCGCATCGGCGGCGGGATCAGGCAGAGCCTGGCGATCCACCTTGCCGTTCACCGTCACCGGCATCGAGGCGAGCATTGTGAACGTCGAAGGCACGAGATGCTCGGGCACCACCGCGGCCAGGTTCCGGCGCAGTACGGCGGCGTCCGGGCCATCGGCATCGGCCACGACGTAGGCGACCAGCCGACGATCCGCGCCGTCACCGTGCGCGACGACGACGGCCTGGTCCACGCCGGCCAGGCCCATCAGCGCCGACTCGATCTCGCCCGGCTCCACCCGTACGCCCCGGATCTTGACCTGGTCGTCGGCGCGGCCCTGGTACTCCAGTTGGCCGTCGGGCCGGCGCCGCACCACATCGCCGGTGCGGTACATCCGCTCGCCGGGCCCGCCGAACTGGTCGGCGACGAAACGCTGTGCGGTCAGCGTGGTCCGCCCGGCGTATCCGCGGGCCAGCCCGGCACCGGCCAGGTACAGCTCACCGGCGACGCCGACCGGTTGCTCCCGCAGGAGCTCGTCCAGCACGTACGCCCGAACGTTGGGCAGGGGGCGCCCGATGGGTGGCGTGCCGTCGCCGGTCAACGGGTCGCTCACGGTCGCCGCGACGGTGGCCTCGGTAGGCCCGTACGCGTTGAGCATGCGCCGATCGCGGCACCAACGGGCCGCCACGGCCGGCGGACATGCTTCCCCGGCCACGACGAGCGTCACCGGATCCGGCAGACCCCCGGCGTCCTCCACCGCGGACAGCAGCGATGGTGGCAGCGTCAAATGCGTGACGCCTCGGCTCCGCACCAGGTCTACCAGCGCCGGCCCGGGAACCAGCCGCGATTCGTCCGTCACGACCAGGGCCGCTCCGGACAGCAACGTCGTCCACACCTCGGACACCGAGGCGTCGAAACTGACCGACGCGAATTGCAGTCGCCGGCACCCGGGGCCCAGCCCGAGGATCTCGGCCTGAGCCCGGACGAGGTTCTGCGCGCTGCGGTGGGTCACCACCACGCCCTTCGGCAGGCCGGTCGAGCCCGAGGTGTAGATGATGTATGCGGCGTGTTCCGGCAGCAGCTCCTCGTGACGGTCGGCGTTCCGCACGGCGTTCCCGTCGAGGCTGGCGATCTCCTCCGCGATTTTCGGGTCGTCGAGCACCACCTCGGTAATCGCGGAGGACGCCGATGTCCCGGCACTCGTCGTAGTCACCAAGCATCGGGCCCGCGCGTCGGACATCATGAATTCAGCGCGCGCGGCCGGATAGGCCACGTCCACCGGCACGTACGCCCCGCCGGCCTTCACCACCGCGAGCGCCGCCACCACGAACTCGACCGACCGGCCCATCCGCAGCGCCACCACGACCTCGGGGCCGACCCCCTGATCGATCAGGTGCCTGGCCAACCGGTTGGAACGCTCGTCCAGGTCCGCGAAGGATATCGAGGCATCGTCGC